>CAZULX010000030.1:0-3642 GCA_964621335.1 uncultured Streptomycetaceae bacterium | reverse complement strand
TCCTCGTCGAGCGCGATGCGCTTCACGTCTTCCGCTTCGGTCGCCGCGATGAGCTGCTTGCCCCATTGCCGGAGGCGCGCCCCGTCGCTGCGCCCGGCGCGGTTGGCCGCTTCCGCGATCAGCTTGCCGCCCACCAGCGCCGCCGATGCGATGTCCGCGGGATCGACGCGCCGCTTCAGCTCGTTGCGCCACGAGAGGAAATGGTCGACCCACGCGGTCACGGTGTAGCGGTAGCGGCCGAGCTTCTCGAGCACGAACTCTGCGCGCCATTCGTCGTTCACGAGCGGGCTCATCGCGACTTCGGCCCATTCGCTCTCGCTCTCGTGGCGAAAGCCGAGCATGCACGCGAGCGCGTCGTGCCCGTCGGTGAACGCATGGGCCGTGACCACAATCGAGTCGCCGGCGACGCGCTTCACCGGAAAGCGGCCGCCGTCTACTTCGGGAAGCACGCGATCGACGACCGCGCGTATGCGCCCGTCGGTATGACTGCGGGCGGCTTTCAACGATGTTTTCCTGGATGTCCTAACGTTCATGCCTGAAGTACACCACGGCGAGCGGGGGCAGCGTTATGCGTATCGCATGATAGCGCCCGTGCGCCGGCACCGGGTGCGAATGCGCGCCGCCGTGGTTGCCTATGCCGCTGCCGCCGTAGCAGGACGCATCCGAATTGACGAGCTCGCGCCAGTAGCCTTCGTGCGGCACGCCGAGGAGATAGTTCTCGCGCGGAATCGGCGTGAAATTGCACGCCACGAGCACGGTCTCGCCCCCATCCCTCGACTTGCGGATGAAGGAAAGCGTGCTGTCCTCGGCGTCGCAGCAGTCTATCCACTCGAAGCCGCCCGGCTCGAAATCCACTTCATGCAGCGCCGGCTCGGAGGTGTAGGCTCGGTTGAGGTCGGCGAGCCACTGCATGAGGCCGCTGTGGTCGGCATGCTCCAGCACCCACCATTCGAGGCTCTCCTCGTGCTGCCATTCGCGGCGCTGGCCGAACTCGCTCCCCATGAAGAGGAGCTTCTTGCCCGGGTGCGCCCACATGTAGCCGTAGAGCAGGCGCAGGTTCGCGAACTGCTGCCACGAGTCACCGGGCATCTTGCCGATGAGCGAGCCTTTGCCGTGCACCACTTCGTCGTGCGAGAGCGGCAGCACGAAATTCTCCTGGAACGCGTAAATCAGCGAGAAAGTGAGCTCGCCGTGGTGGTATTTGCGGTGTATCGGATCTTCGTGGAAATAACGCAGCGTGTCGTGCATCCAGCCCATGTTCCACTTGAGCCCGAAGCCGAGACCTCCGATATAGGTCGGCCGCGACACCGCGGGCCATGCCGTCGATTCCTCGGCGATCACCTGTGTGTCGGGAAAATCGCGATAGACCGCTTCGTTGAGCGAGCGCAGGAAGTGGATCGCCTCGAGGTTTTCGCGCCCGCCGTATTTGTTGGGTATCCACTCGCCGTGCTTCCGCGCGTAGTCGAGGTAGAGCATCGAGGCCACCGCGTCCACGCGCAGCCCGTCGATATGATATTTCTCCAGCCAGAACAGCGCGCTCGACACCAGAAATGCGCGGACTTCGTTGCGGCCGTAATTGAAGATGGCGCTGTTCCACTCGGGGTGAAAGCCCTGCCGCGCATCGGCGTGCTCGAAGAGGTGAGTGCCGTCGAACCAATAGAGCCCGTGAGCGTCGTTCGGAAAGTGCGAGGGCACCCAGTCGAGGATGACCGCGATGCCGTGCCGGTGGAGCACGTCGACGAAATACATGAAGTCCTGCGGCGTGCCGTAGCGCGAGGTCGGCGCGAAATAGCCGGTGGTCTGGTAGCCCCACGACCCGTAGAACGGATGCTCGGTCACCGGCATCACTTCGATGTGGGTGAAGCCCATCTTCTTCATGTGCTCGGCGATCGGCTCGGCGATTCCGCGATAGCCGAGAAACTCCCCGTCGCCTCCGCGCCGCCACGAGCCCACGTGCAGCTCGTAAATCGACATCGGCGCGCCGAGCGCGTTGTGAGCGCCGCGAGTTTTCATCCACTCGCCGTCGTCCCACTCGTAGTCGAGGCGCCACACGCGCGAGGCGGTGCGCGGCGCGACCTCCCAGAAGAATCCGAACGGATCGCCTTTCTCCAGCGCCGGCCCGTGCTGCGGGACGATGCGGTACTTGTACGACGCACCGGGTTCGACGCCGGGCACATCGGCCTCCCAGATGCCCGAGCCGTCCCAGCGTGGACTCATGACATGACTCTCGGGATTCCAGCCGTTGAAGTCGCCGATGAGGGACACCGCTGTCGCGTTCGGCGCCCACACGCCGAAATGCGCGCAGTCGTCCGCGTCGATGTGGCAACCGAGCTTCTCGTAGAGCTTCGCGTGGCTGCCTTCCCTGAACAGATAGATGTCGTGATCGGTGAGTGTGCTCATGTCGGGAAGCGGCAAGCAATTCCTTTGCCTGATTACCTATAATGGGGAATCGGAGGCTTACGATGATAAGCGAAGTTCAACTCTATGTCGGCGATGCGCTCGGCGCTTACGGGTTTCCCGACGGGCATCCGTTCGGACCCGACCGCCAGGATGCGTTCTGGAAAGAAGCCGACAAGCAGGGTCTGCCGAAGAGGGTCGCGCTGCGCGGGCCGCGCGCAGCGCATCGCGAGGAGATCGAGCGCTTCCACCAGCGCGAGCATGTCGAGCGCGTGCGCGTGCTCTCGCACGAAGGCTATGGCTCGATCGACTACGGCGACACCCCTGCCTATCCCGGCGTCTACGAAGCTTCGGCGAATGTCGTCGGCGCGGCGCTGGACGGTCTCGAACAGGTCATGAGCGGGCAAGTGCTGCGCACGTTCCAGCCGATCGGCGGCCTGCATCACGCGCGGCGCGCGGGGGCGGCCGGTTTTTGCGTATTCAACGACTGCGGCGTGGTGATCGAAACGTTGCAGAAGCAATACGGCGTGAAGCGCGTCGCCTACGTCGACATCGACGTGCACCACGGCGACGGCCTTTACTATCCGTTCGAAGGCAACGCGGATGTGATTTACGCAGACATACACGAGGACGGTCATTTTCTATATCCCGGCACCGGCCACGATTACGAGCGCGGGACGGGGGCCGCCGAAGGCCTCAAGCTCAATATTCCGATGCAGCCCGGATGGGGCGACAAGGAGTTCTATGCCGCGTGGGAACGCGTGGTGGATCACCTGCGGCAGCACAAGCCCGAATTCATCGTTTTCCAGTGCGGCGCCGACAGCATCGCGGGCGACCCGCTCGCGCATCTGCAATACACGCCCCGGGCGCACGCCCACGCCGCGCGCACCCTGTGCGGACTTGCCAACGAGCTGTGCGAAGGGCGCATCATGGCTTTCGGCGGCGGCGGGTACAACCGGGGCAACCTGGCGGCGGCCTGGTGCGCGGTGCTGGACGAGCTCGTGAAAGGCTCGGAGCGCTGAGCGGCCCGTGTCAGCCGGCGGCAATCTCGGGCGTTAGAGGCACCATCCGGCGCCCGCCGGCTGCCGGGCTCGATGCCCGGCTTCCCAACGCAAGGGAGGAGACGATGAGACACCTGATAGCGGCAGTGTGCTTCATGCTGGCGGCTGCGCCGGCGCTCGCGCAGGACAAACCCAAGGACGCGGGGAAAAAGGCGGCCGTGGCCAGCGAGAAATCGGCGAAGAA
>CAZULX010000029.1:0-4645 GCA_964621335.1 uncultured Streptomycetaceae bacterium | reverse complement strand
CCGAGATCGCGCGCGCGGATCTCCAGCGTGCGTTGCGTTACCGCGACCTGCATGTCGAGCGCGAGGAGGCTGTAGTACGACTGCACGACCTGGTTCACCAGCGCCGTGCGTATCGTCTGCCGCGCGGCCTCGGTCGCAAGGAGCTCCGCGCGCGCCGCATCGCTCGCGCCGCGCAGCCGCCCCCAGAGGTCGAGCTCGTACGAGGCGTTGATCGTCGCGCGATAATTGCTGCGCTCGAGCGGCGTGCCGGGAGGAAGCGGCATCGAAGACCGTCCTGACGAGCGCGAGCGGTCCGCCCCGACGTTCGCGCCGACGCTCGGCGAGCGTTCCGCGTCGGCGATCGTCAGCAGCGCCCGCGCTTCCTCGATACGCGCTGCGGCAACGGCGAGGTCACGATTGTGAACGAGCCCTTCTTCCACGAGCCGCTCGAGAACCGGATCTTTGTATACGGTCCACCAGCGATCGCCCGTGACGTGCTCGCCTTGCGCCGGGACGTCTTTCCATGCGCCCGGCAGCTCGGCTGCGGGTTTCTCATAGAGCGGAAGCTTGGCGCAACCGGCGAGGAGCGCGGCGAAAACGACCGCTGCGAGACTACGTCGCATCTGCGCCTCCTGCTGAATGCGGCGCGTGGTGCGGCGGCATGTCGGCGTGACGCATAGCGGCTTCGCGATGGCGAGTCGCCTCGTCCTCGATGTCCTTCGTCGAACGCGTCTCTTTCAATCGCCGGTCGACGATCGCCTTGTAGAAGAGCGGGATGAAGAAGATCGCGAGGAACGTGGCCGCGAGCATTCCGCCCATGACGCCCGTGCCGACCGAGAGGCGCGCGCCTGCCCCTGCGCCGCTCGAGAACGCGAGTGGAGCGACGCCGAGTATGAAAGCGAGCGAAGTCATCAGGATGGGGCGGAAGCGCAGCCGGGCGGCTTCGAGCGCGGCCGCGGACGTCGAAAGGCCTTCGCTTTTCTTGAGCACTGCGTATTCCACGATCAGGATGGCGTTCTTCGCCGCGAGACCGAGCAGCGTAACGAGGCCGATCTGGAAATACACGTCGTTCGTGTAGTCGCGCAGCCACACCGCCGCGAGCGCGCCGAAAGTGCCGAAAGGCAGCGCGAGCAGCACCGACAGGGGCAGGGACCAGCGCTCGTACTGTGCCGCGAGAATCAGAAACACCATGACGACCGCGAGACCGAGCGCGATCGTCGAGGTGCCGCCCGAGCGCTTTTCCTGGAACGAAGAGCCGCTCCAGTCGTAGCTGAAATCCGCCGGCAGATTTGCACGCGCGATACTCTCCATGCGCTCGATCGCCTGGCCCGAGCTGTAACCGGGGGCGGCGGAGCCGAAGATCTTCACGGCCGGAAGATTGTTGAAACGGTCGAGCGAATCGGGGCCCGACGAATACCGGGTCTGCAGGAGCGAAGAGAGCGGGATCATGGTGCCCTTGTCGGAGCGCACCCACACTGCGCCGATGTCGTCCGGCCGGTTTCGATAACGCGATTCGGCCGAGAGCAGCACCTGCCACGTGCGGCCGTATTTGTTGAAGTCGTTCACGTAATACGAGCCGAGGGTCGAGGCGAGCGTGTTGTAGACCTCGTCGAGCGGAACTCCGAGCGCTTTCGCTTTTTCGCGATCGGTTTCGACGTAAAGCTGCGGCACATTGTCCCGCCAGAGGGTATTGACCTGCTGGCCGGCGAACATCGGGTCCTTGGCGACGGCCGCGATGAACTGCTGCGTCACCTGAGACAGGCGCTTCGCGCCGCCTTCGCCGCGGTTCTGTATGTAGAACTCGAAACCGCCCGCGTTGCCGAGACCGAAGATCGGCGGCGGGTTGAACGCGAGCACGAGCGCTTCCTTGATGTGTCCGGTCTTCATGAAAAACTCGCCCACGAGCGCGGTCGTCGGCACCTCGCGCTCGTCCCAGTGCTTCTGCGCGACGAAGATGGTGGCGGCGCTGTTTCTGAAAGAGCCCCCCAGGAAATCCATGCCCGTGAAAGCGACGACGTACTCGTTGGCGGGATTGGACTGGATCGCCTTCAGCACTTCCCCCACCACCTTGTCGGTGCGCTCGAGCGTGGCGCCGTCGGGAAGGAATACCGCGGCGATGTAAAAACCCTGGTCTTCGTCGGGCACAAGCGAGGTGGGAACGTTACGCCACAGGCCCGCGGTGATTGCGACCATACCGGCGAAGAGCAGAAAGCCGATCGCGCCGCGCCTCAGCATCCAGGCGACGCCGTCGGTGTAACGGCTGGTGACGCGCGCGAACCAGCGGTTGAACCACTGGAAAAAGCGCCCCGGCTGGTGGTGCTCGCGCTTCAGTATCAGCACGCACAGTGACGGCGTCAGCGTGAGGGCGACGAGGCCCGAGATGACGACGGCGATCGCGATCGTGACCGCGAACTGGCGGTAGAGCTCACCGGTGAGCCCGCCGAGAAAGGCGATCGGCACGAACACCGCGCACAGCGTGAGCACGATCGCGATCACCGGACCGGTCACTTCGTGCATCGCCTTGATCGCGGCCTCGCGCGCCGAGCGCTGCTCTTCGCGCATGATGCGCTCGACGTTCTCCAGCACGACGATTGCGTCGTCGACCACGATGCCGATCGCGAGCACCATGCCGAAAAGCGTCAGCGTGTTGATCGAGTAGCCGAGCGCGAGCAGCCCAGCGAACGTGCCGATCAGCGATACCGGAACGGCGGTGAAGGGAATCAGCGTCGCGCGCCAGTTCTGAAGGAAGAGGAAGACGACAAGGAACACGAGCACCATCGCTTCAGCGAGCGTGATGACGACTTCGCGGATAGACACCCTGACGAAGCGAGTCGTGTCGTAAGGTATGGAATACGAGAGCCCCTGCGGGAAACGCCCGGAAAGGCGGGCGACTTCGTTCTTGACGCGTTCGCCCGTGTCCAGGGCGTTCGCTCCCGGCTGCAGAAAAATCCCAACCAGGGTGGCGGGCTTGCCGTTGACGCGGCCGATGAACTCGTAATCCTTGGAGCCGAGCTCCACGCGCGCCACATCCTTCAACCGCAGCAGCGATCCGTCGCCGTTCGCGCGCAGGACGATGTTCTCGAACTGCTGGGGATCGGAGAGCCGGCCGAGTGTCGTGATGGTATAGACGAGCTCCTGGCTGTCGGCGACCGGGGACTGCCCGATCTTGCCTGCGGCGAACTGCGCGTTCTGCTCATTGAGCGCGCGGATCACATCGCCGCTGGTGAGCTTCAACTGCGCAAGACGATCGGGACGCACCCAGATGCGCATCGCGTAGTCTTTCGCGCCGAAAATCTGCACGTTGGTCGTGCCCGGTAGGCGCTTCATCGCGTCGAGCACGTTGAGCGTCACGTAATTCGAGATCTGCAGATCGGAGAGCCGGTCGTCCGGCGAGTAGAAAGCGAGCACCTGCAGGAATGCCGAAGAGCCTTTCTCCACGGTCACGCCCTGGCGGCGCACTTCCTGCGGCAGCCGCGGCTCGGCCTGCTTCACGCGGTTGTTCACGTTGAGCGCGGCCTTGTCGACGTCCGAGCCGATCTCGAAAGTGACCTGGATCTCGACCACGCCCGCCGAGCTCGAAGTCGAGCTCATGTAGAGCATGTTCTCGACCCCGGTGATCTGGTTCTCGAGCGGCGCGGCGACGGTCTGCTCGACGACTTCAGCGGACGCGCCGGGATAGACCGCGCGCACCGTGACCACCGGCGGCGCGATCTCCGGATACTGCGCGACCGGCAGCACGCGCATCGAGGCCAGGCCCGCGATCACGATGAAGAGCGAGAGCACGGCCGCGAAAATCGGCCGGTCGATGAAGAAGCGCGAAATCATGGGGCCCTCGTTTACTTCGAAGCTTTGGCGGGCGGCGCCGCCGCATCTTTCGCGGCCGGCGGGGTCCCGCCCTTCGACGCGTCGGGTGCCGCACCTGGCGCACCCGCCTGCGCGTCGACCACCTGCACCGGCGCGCCGGGACCGATTTTCATGATGCCGTCGAGGATCACGCGCTCACCGGGCTTCAACCCGGATTCGATGATCCAGCCGTCGCCCGCCCATTCGCCCACCTGAACGGGGCGCGACTCGGCTTTGCTCTCCGCGTTGACGACGTAGACGAACTTCTCTTTCGGCCCTTCGAGCACCGCGCGCTGCGGGACGACGATCGCCGAAGGCCGCACCGCGCCTTCGAGCGTGATGCGCACGAACTCGCCTGCGCGCAGCGCGTTCTCGCGGTTCGGGAACTCCGCGCGCGCTTCGCTCGTTCCGGTCTGCGAATTGACCCGCACGTCGGTAAAGTCGAGCGTGCCGGTGTGCTTGTAGGTCGTTCCGTCGGCGAGCTTTACGCTGGTGCGGAAGCGATTGCCTTGCGGCAGCTTCAAGCGTCCCTCCTCGACGTGGCGGCGGATCGCGAGATGCTCGCGGTCGGGAATGCCGAAGATCACGTACATGGGATCGGTCTGGGTGACGGTCGCGAGCAGCACGTTCGGGCCCGACACGAGCGTGCCTTCCGAAATCGCGGCGCGGCTGCTGATGCCGCCGATCGGCGCTTCCACCCGCGCGTAGCTCAGGTTGAGCTTGGCTTCGTTCAGCTGCGCCTGAAGGCTCCTGGTCTCGGCTTCAGTGACGCGCACCCCCGACATGGCGTCGTCCAGCTCCTTCTGGCTCACCGCTTTCGCTT
>CAZULX010000028.1:0-5045 GCA_964621335.1 uncultured Streptomycetaceae bacterium | reverse complement strand
GGCGGCATCTGGGTCAGGCAGTCGCTCGTGCTCTCGACATGGCGCTCGCAGCCCTCGTTCCCGCACGGGACGCACGCGCCAGTACCCTGGATCAGGCGCACGTGCCGGTAGGCCTGGCTGCCGGTGCGTGTCCAGGGGTTTGAGTCGAGCGGGTGGCGCTGCGGCCACGGTCCCCATTTAACGGGATTGGTCGGTCCATAGAGCGCCACCGTCGGCACGCCCAGCGCGGCGGCGGCATGCGTGACCGCGGTATCCGGCCCGACGTACAGGGCGGCGCGGGCGAGCACCAGCGAAACGCCGCCGAGGCCGAGCTTTCCGCTCAAGTCGAGCGCCTCGGGAATCTCACGCGCGATGCGGCCGACGTAAGCGCGCTCCTCAGTGCCGGGTCCGCCGGTGAGCACCACGGGCATGCCGCGTTGCGCGAGCCAGCGCCCCACTTCTCCCCAGCCTTCCTCGGTCCACATCTTGTATCGGAATTTGGGATGGGGGTGGAGCACGGCGTACGGCGCGCTTCCGACCGGCGCGAGCAGGCGGTCGACGAGCTTCTCGTCCTCGGCGGTCCACGACGCCAGCACTCCGCCGACGGCCGCCACGCCCAGCGTGGAGAGCAGCGCCAGATGCATTCGGACCGTATGGGTATCCGTCGCGTCGAAAGGCACCCAGGCGTGCAGGAGCGCGCGCTTCCAGCGCGACTTGCGGTCGGCAGCGAGTAGCCCCACGCGGCGCTTGCCGGCCATCCACGCGTACAGCGTCGGCCGGTCTCCGGGGACGAGGGAAAGGGCGAGGTCGTAGCGGCGCGCGAGGCCGCGCGCGAATCGCACGTGATCGGCGAACCCGGGCCGCTCGGCGATCGTGAGCACGCGGCGCACGTCGGGATTGCCCATGAGAAACCCCTGCGTGCCGGCGAAGACGAGAACGTCGATCTGCGCGTGCGGCCAGGCGTCCTTGAGCGAGCGCAGGACGGGCGTGGAAAGCAGCACGTCCCCGATGCGGCGCGTGACGACCACGAGCACGCTCTCAGGCGGCGTTTCGAAGGTGAGGAGCGCTGGTGTGGGCGCGCTCACGAGTAACGGTCGAGGCCTTCGAGCGCTTTCGTGCGCTCGGAGGCGATGATGTCCGCCAGCCGAGTCTCGTTCTGCGCGAGTCCGCCGCGGTCGTTCTCGCGGTGCCAGAGGTGCAGAAGCGGCGCGTACAGGCGCGCGCTCTTGTGCTTCACGCCTGCGTGCAGGAGCCTCACGACGAGGTCGGAGTCTTCGAGGCCCCACCCGCAATAGCGCTCGTCGAAGCCGTTCGCGCGCACGAGGTCGGTGCGCCACGCCGCGAAATTGCAGGTTTTGACGCCCTGCCAGCGCTGCGGCGCGAGCTTGCGGAAAGACCAGTCGGGCAGGCGCACGAGCGGCAGCGCGCGGTTCACGTCGCGCTTCGCCCACGCAGCCAGCCAGCGCGCCGCGGACCAGCGGTGGATCGGCACGCGCTCGTCGAGCACCGCACGCGTGAAAGCCTCCGCGAGGAGGATGCGGTTGCCCGCGACGAAGTATCCCGGCTCCGCGAGCGCGACGTGGCGCTTCACGAAGAAAGGCGGGGGCACGCAGTCGCCGTCGCTGAAAATCACGTAATCCGCCTGCGTCTGCGAGAGCGCGCGGTTGCGCGCGGCGGCGGCTCTGAAACCCCGATCCTCCTGCCACACATGGCGCAGCGGGAAAGGCGCGCGGCGCGCGTAAGCCTCGACCAGCGCGCGTGTGGCGGGGCCCGATCCGTCGTCCGCGATCAGGAGCTCGAAAGCCGCGCCTTCCTGCGCGAGATAGCCTTCGAGCACCGCCTCCAGCGCATCCGGGCGGTCGTAGGTGGTGACGATGACCGCGGTTCTCACGTCACCCGTCACTCGTCACGCGTCACCGCCTTCTGAGCCAGCAGCATCAGCTTCACGTAGCGGTAATACGAGCCTTCGGCGTTCGCGACCGCGAGCATGAAGCCTTCGCGGCCGTCGAGAAAACCGAGGCGGAGCACGTAGGTCCGAAAAAAAGTCCAGGCCCCGTGGAGAACCGCGGTGGCGAGCGTCGCGCGCCTGCCCTGCACCGCCCTCGCCTGCGCGGACGCGGACGAGTAGGCGTTCATCTTCAGCAGCATCTGGTCGAGGTCGGTGATCGCTTCGTGCATGATGGGCTCGGCGAGACGCCCGAGCGCGCCCTGCACCACGACGCGCTCGTGCGTGCGGTCGTCGGTGAATCGCCCGGCATCGCGCCTGAAAAGGCGCACGACGTAATCGGGCCACCAGCCCGAATGTCTCATGACGCGGCCGCAGAAGCTCGAGCGGCGGGGGATCGCGTATCCCGCTTTCGCATCGTTCGACGCGATCGCGCGTGCGATCTCGGCCGCCGACGCAGGCGTGAGCCATTCGTCCGAGTCGATCGAGATCACCCAGTCTCGCGTCGCGAGATCGAGCGCGCGGTTCTTCTGCGGGCCGTAACCCGGCCAGTCGGCGCTCTCGTGAACGTGCGCGCCGAGCGCGCTACAAATTTCGAGGGTGGCGTCGGTGCTGCCCGAGTCGAGCACGATGATCTCATCGGCGAACGCGAGCGAGCCCACGCAGCGGCGTATGGTCGCTTCGTTGTCCCTGGTGATCACCACGGCGCTGAGCCGGGGTTGGGCCGAGGTCACGTTTGTGCGTCCTTTGCGCCCGCGTACAGCACACCGATGCCCCAGGCGAACAGCAGTCCTTCGACGTGATCCATAAGTGCCGAATTGAAAACGCCCGCGATCGCCATTGCGAGCACGAGACCGCGCACGAGATCGCGCTCGAGGGGCGTGCGAAGCGTACGCGCGTCACGCCATGCGACCACGTAAAGCGCGATCAGCAATAAAAAGGCGCCAAGGCCCGCCTGCGCCGCAAGCATCAAATAGTCGTTGTGCGGATTCACCGTCGCAGGCGCCGCGGTGTCTCTCACCTTCTCCTCGTAAGCGCGTGCGTAGCCTCCTGCGCCTACGCCCGCGAAAGGGTGCTCCCGAATGATCTCGAGCGTGGTGCGGTAATACCCGATACGCTGCCCGACGGAAGTCCCATCCTCGGCGCCGGGCTTCCACCGTGTCAAGTCCGACGCGATATCCTGCAGGCGCGCGGAGAAAGATCCCGAGCCCAGATACGCTGATGCGAACAGTGCCGTCAGCGCCAGAACGGCGACGAGCGCGCCGCGGCGACTGCGGACGACGGTGAGCGCGAAATAGACGAGCAGCGCGGCAAGCACGATCCAGCCGGTGCGGCCGATAACGATGAAAAGCACGTTGTAGATGCACGCGAGCGCGAGTCCCAGCGCTAGCAGCGCCGCGCGAGGCGAGCTTGTGCGCAGCTCGCGGGCGAGCAGCAGCAACAGGAATGCGCCGAGCGACACGAGAAGGTTATGGGTGACCGAAAGCCTGAAGCCGACGGGATAGTGGGGAAGCGTGTGCAGGCCCGGAATGGAATCCCACACACCCGCTGCCGTGCCGTAGGACACGAGCAGGTTGAGCACGATGCCGGAGAGATATCCGAGCAAAGCCCAGTAGCGAATGCGCGGGGCGGCCAGCCAGATGAAGACGGGTATCAGCGCGAGGTCGAGGTACTTGGAGGCCGCCGGCCACGCCTCCTTCCAGGAGGCCGGGCTGTACGTGCAGCTCATCAACAATGCTCCGAAGAGGAGGAGCGCGATGAGCGCCGGCTTGACGCGGGCGTACGAGCGCAGCGACTCGCGCAGACACACCGGCGCCGCGACGAGCCACGCGAGGATTACCAGTGCGACGAGGAGCCCGTCGAGCGCGGTGGAGACGGGAATCGAGAACCCGAGCAGCGCGACGCACCAGCCGGCGCCCGCGTGCGCCTTCAGCGCGATCCCGCTATAGGTCACGACCCCAGGGCCGGAGGATGCTCGTGCGTGCGCAGGAGAGCGGTCGCGCCGGCTTCCTCCACGCCGGCGGCAGCGCCCCCCGGACGCGACCCCGCCGGGGTGCGATAGCCCGGCACCCAGCGCGTCAGCGCCGTGCGCGTCTCGACATCGGAGAGGGTGCGGGTCGCGTGTATCCACGGCACCAGCGAATCGAGTATCCCGGCTTCGGGTTTCACGGAGCGCACGATCCGCAGCTTCGGATGCGAGGTCGCGACCGACTCTTCGTCCGTCCCGAGGAGCTCTTCGTAGAGCTTCTCCCCCGGACGCAGGCCGGTGTAGGTGATCTCGATCTCGTCTTCGGCCATGCCCGAAAGCCTGATCATGTCGCGCGCGAGATCGACAATGCGCACGGGCTTGCCCATGTCGAGCAGGAAGACTTCACCGCCGGTGCCCATGAGACCCGCCTGGAGCACGAGCTGGGCGGCCTCGGGTATGGACATGAAATAGCGGATGATGTCCGGGTGCGTGACCGTGATCGGGCCGCCGCGCGCGAGCTGTTCGCGAAACTTCGGTATCACGCTTCCCGTGCTGCCGAGCACGTTGCCGAAGCGCACCGCCACCAGCGACATGCGCGTGCGCTCCTGCAGCGACTGGCAAAGCTGCTCCGCGAGCCTTTTGGTCGCGCCCATGACGTTGGTCGGGTTCACGGCCTTGTCGGTGGAGATCAGCACGAAACGCTCGACGCCGTGCGCCCCGGCCGCGGCTGCGACGGTGTACGTGCCGAGCACGTTGTTCTGCAAAGCCGACCACGCGTTCTCGCTCTCCATGAGCGGCACGTGCTTGTAGGCGGCGGCGTGGAAAATCACGCTCGGCGCGTGCCTCGCGATGATCTCGCGCACCCGCGCCTCGTCCTTCACGTCGCCGATCGCGCAGACCGTCGCGAGGGCGGGCGAGTTGCGGCCCATCTCCTCGCTCATCGAGTACAGCGCGAACTCGTTCAACTCGAACATCACCAGCAGGCGCGGCTCGAAGCGGGCGATCTGGCGGCAGAGCTCGGAGCCTATCGAACCGCCGGCGCCGGTGACCATGACGGTGCGGCCCGTCAGGAGCTGGTGCAGCCCGGCGTCGTCGAGCACGACCGGATCGCGGCCGAGGAGATCGTCGAGCTCGATGGCCCGCAGGGAAGAC
>CAZULX010000027.1:0-5792 GCA_964621335.1 uncultured Streptomycetaceae bacterium | reverse complement strand
GTGATGAGAAAGAGTGATGAGTAGGGGTGATGAGAAGGGGTGATGAAAAGAAGTCATGAGAAGGGGTGAAGTCAGATGGATTTAGGGCTACGCGGCAAGCTCGCGCTGGTGACGGGCTCCACCCAGGGCATCGGCTACGCGACGGCGAAGCTGCTCGCAGCGGAAGGCGCCCGCGTGATCGTGAACGGGCGCCGCGCCGATCTCGTAAAGCGAGCGGTGAGCCGGCTGGGGGAGGGCGGCGGAGAAATCCACGGCGTCGAGGCCGACCTGTCGGAGGCCGTAGGCGCCCGCAAGGTCCTCGCGATTGCAGATGCCATCGGGCCGGTCGACATCCTCGTCAACAACGTCGGTTATTTCGAAGTGAAGCCTTTCGTGTCCATCACCGACGAAGACTGGCTCGCGATGTTCCAGTTGAACGTGATGAGCGGCGTGCGGCTTGCGCGCGCGCTCCTGCCCGGCATGCTCGAGCGCGACTCAGGGCGCATCGTCTTCATCGCGAGCGAGCAGAGCGCGAAACCCAATCCCGATATGCTGCACTATGCGATGAGCAAGGCGGCGCAGGTTTCGATCGCCCGCGGTCTCGCCGAGCTCACCCGGGGAAGCGCCGTCACCGTCAACAGCGTGCTCGCCGCGCCGACGTGGTCCGAAGGGGTCGAAGCCTTCCTCGGGAAGATCGCGCCGGGCGAAGGCAAGTCAGTCGATGAGATGCGCACCGCGTACTTCGACGGCCCCGGCGCGAGCTCGCTCCTTCAGCGCTGGGCCACCGCCGACGAGATCGCCTCGCAGGTCGTCTTTCTGTGCTCGGCGCGCGCGGCCGCGATCAACGGCGCGGCGCAGCGCGCCGACGGCGGCATCATCCGCTCGCTGTTCTAGCAGTCCCCGCCCCCCAGCCCCCACCCAGCGCCTTGTACAGATCCACCGCCGCGGCAAGGCGGTTCTGGCGAATCTGCGCGAGCTGGTCCTGCGCGCTGAAGAGCGTGCGCTGCGCATCGAGCACCGTCAGCAAATCGTCGACGCCTTCGCGGTAGCGGATCTCCGCGAGCCGCAGCGCTTCGCGCGCCTGCGCCTGCACTTGGGCTTGCAGCGCTTCCTGCTGCGCCTGGCGGCTGGCGGCGACGAGCGCGTCTTCGACTTCGCCGAGCGCGGTGAGGATCGACCTGCGGTAGCTCTCCACGAGCTCGCGCTCCTGCGACTGCGCGATCGTCACCTGGCCGCGGAGCCGCCCGGCGTCGAAAATCGGCTGCAGCAGCGAAAGGCCGAGCGAAAGCGTCGTGGTCGGCCCGCCGAGGATCGTGAGCAGCGCCGCGCTCGCGGCGCCTGCGGAACCGGTGAGCGAAATGCTCGGCAGGAGCGCCGCGCGCGCAGCCGCGACATCGGCATTGGCCGAAGCGAGCCGCGCTTCCGCGCTCGCGAGATCGGGTCGGCGCACGAGGAGCTGCGAAGGCAGGCCGGGGTCGATCGCCGGGACGTTCAGGTCGGCGACTCCGGTCGCTTTCACGTCGAAGCCCTGTGGGACCTGCCCGGTGAGTATGCCCAGCGCCGCCACGGTCTGGCGTTCCTGCTGCTCGAGCGGAAGGAGCGAAGCGCGCTGCGAGAGCACCGCCGCCTGCTGGCGCGAAACGTCGAGTGCCGATGCGGCGCCGTTTCTCGCGCGCGCCGAAACCAGCTCGAGCACGCGCTCGGCGATCGCGAGGTTCTCGCGTGCGACGGAGAGGCGGCTCCTCAATGAAAGCACTTCGAAATAGCCCGTCGCGACACCCGCGATCAGGGTGAGACGCGCAGTATCGCGGTCGTAAGTCGTGGCCGCGAGCGAAGACTCGGCGGAGCGCACGCCCGAGCGGTTGCGGCCCCACAGGTCGAGCTCGTAGCTAACCGAAAGCGACGTGCTGCTCGCTTCGGTGCGGCTGGAGCCGCGGGAGTCGTTCGTCTGGCGCGCCGAGGTTCCGAATCCCAGGTCGATGCTCGGAAAGAGCGACGAGCCGGCGACGCGTACCTGCGCTTCAGCCTGCCGCACGCGCTCCATCGCGATCGCGAGATCGGGGCTGCCCGCGAGCGCCTGAGCGACGAGGCCCTGAAGCTCGGCCGAGCCGAAAGTCCTCCACCAGTCGGCGGAGACCGCGGCGCCGTTTTGAGGAGGGGCTTCGTTCCACGCGCCGGGGGTGGTCACCGCGGGCTTCAACATCGGGCTCGTCGTGCCGCACGCCGTCAACGCAAGGGCTACCGCCACCACGAGAGATTTAGAAATTTTCGCATTCATAACAAATGACCTCTTCAAATGTTGAACCGAAGGAGGAGGGTTACGGGGGGAACCTCGGTTCCCCCTGTTCGTGCACCGCCGGCGAACGATAGTGAGTCCCGGTAGGGAACCTTCGGTTTCCCCTGTTCGTTTACTGCACGAGTGCTCACGATGTGAGCTCCCTTTACTCAGAGGCGAGGGCGACCACGGGGTCCAACCCCGCCGCTTTGCGCGCCGGCATGTAACCGAAAACCAGGCCCGTCGCGAACGCACAGCCGAAAGCGAGCGCGACGGGGTAGATCGAGAATTGCACCGGCGTTCCCAGCCAGCCGATCAGCGCGGCCGCGCTTAAGCCCCCCGCGACGCCGATCAGGCCGCCGAGGGCCGAGACCGCGATCGCCTCGGTCAGGAACTGCTGGAGGATGTCGCGCATGCGCGCGCCGGTCGCCATGCGCACGCCGATCTCGCGCGTGCGCTCGGTGACGTTCACCAGCATGATGTTCATGACGCCGATGCCGCCGACCAGCAGCGAGATCGCCGCGATCGAGCCGAGCAGGATGGTGAGCGTGTTCTGCGTCTCGGTCGCGGTTTCCAGGAGCGACGCCATGTTGCGGATCTGGAAGTCGACTTTGCGGTGGCGCGCTTCGAGGAGCTGCTCGACCTGGGCTTGCGTCTCGTCGATGCGCGAGACATCGTCGACCGCGACCGTGATGTTGCGGAGGAAACGCTGGCCGAAGAGGCGCAGCCCCCCGGTCGTGTAAGGCACGAAGACGACGTCGTCCTGGTCCGAGCCGTTGGGAGAGGCGCCGCGCTCACTCGCGACGCCGACCACCTGGAACAGCACGTTTTTCAGCACTACGTGCTTGCCGATCGGGTCTTCGCCGTCAGGGAAGAGGTTGGCAACCACGGTGCTGCCGAGCACGACCACCGGCGCAAAGCCGCGCACGTCGGCGCGCGAGAAGAAGATGCCGCGCGCGACCGGCCAGTTGCGGGCGATCGGAAAGTCCGCGCCGGTGGATGTGACTTGGGTCTGGTAGTCGACGTTGCCGTAGCGCGCGGTAACGCTGCCGCCGAGCTCGGGCACCGCGGCGAGCACGTTGGGCACTGTTGCGATCGCATCCGCGTCCTCGGGCGTCATGGTCGCGACGCTGCCGCCCGCGACGCCGCGGCTCGAGCCGAGCGGGCGCACCAGCAGCAGGTTCGTTCCCATGCCGCTGATGCGGTCGACCACGGTCTGCTTCGCGCCGTCGCCCACCGCCAGCATCGCGATCACCGACCCCACGCCGATCACGATGCCGAGCAGCGTGAGCGCGGTGCGGAAGAGATTGGAGCGCAGCGCGCGGCCCGCCGCTTTCCCGGCTTCGATCAGGCCGCGCAAGCCGAGCCCGGCGTCGCCGTCGCTCGAGCGCGTCGGCGCCGGCGCGCCTTCGTGGATCGTGGGCCCCGCGTCGGCGACGATCATGCCGTCGCGGATCTCGATTACGCGATGCGCGTGCACCGCGACTTCCTGCGAGTGCGTGATGACGATGACGGTATGGCCTTTGCGCGAAAGCTCGTCCAGCAGCGCGAGCACTTCCACGCCGCTACGGCTATCGAGCGCGCCGGTGGGCTCGTCGGCGAGGATGATCTGGCCGCCGTTCATGAGCGCGCGCGCGATCGAGACGCGCTGCTGCTGGCCGCCCGAGCGCTGGCTGGGCTTGTGCTCCATGCGGTCCGCGAGCCCCAGCGTCGTGAGGAGGGCTTCGGCGCGCTCGCGACGCGCGGCAGTGGAGAGGCCGGCGTAAATCGCGGGCACTTCGACGTTCTCGGTCGCGCTTGCGCCGCCAATCAGGTTGTAGCTCTGGAAGACGAAACCGAAGGCTTCGCGGCGTAGCCGCGCGAGCTCGTCGCGGCCGAAACCCGATACGTCCTCGCCCATGAAGCGGTACGAGCCGGTCGTCGGACGGTCGAGGCAGCCCAGGAGGTTCATGAGCGTCGACTTGCCCGACCCCGACTGGCCTACGATCGCGACGAACTCGCCGGGGTAGATCGTGAGGTCGATCCCGTGCAGCACCTCGACCGCGAGGTCGCCGGTGCGGTACGTCTTGGTGACGCCCGCGAGCTCGATCAGCGGCACTGCGGCGGCACAGCGGCCCGTCGCAACCGTTGAGGGCGCGGCGTGAGAGGCAGGGCTGATGATCGTCGATTCGGTGTTCATGTCTCGCCTTTAGAAACGCGGCTGCATGCGGGGTGCGTTGCTGGACTTCGCCTTCGCCGCCGGCGCCGCCTCGCCGGTGACGACCTGCTCGCCGGCTTCGAGGCCCGAGACGATCTGCGCCGAGACGCGGCTCACGACGCCGACTCTGACTTCGCGCGGCTCGATCGTGCCGTCGGCCTTGACGACGCGCACCATCGCGCGGCCGTTCGCGTAGCGGCTGCGGTCGGCGCTGCCTTCGGCACGGGCGCGGCCGCCACCTTTGGTCGCACCGCCTTTCGCCGCCGCATCTACGGTTGCGCCACTTTTGGCATCCGCTGCTTTCGCTGCGCCGCCTTTGTCCGTCGCCGCCGCGCGGCGGCGCTCGCCCGCGCCCACCGGCCGCAGCGCGCTCACCGGAACGAGCACGGCGCCCTTGGCCTGCGCGACGACGAAGAACACCTGCGCGGTCATCTGCGTCATCAGGGCGCGTTCGGGGTTGCCGACGTCGAAGAGCGCGTTATACAGAACGACGTTGTTGACGACTTCAGGCGTCGGATTCACCTGGCGGAGCTTTCCGTACCAGCGCTTCGCCTGGTTCCCGAGCGTCGTGAAATAGACGTCCTGGTTCAGGCGCAGCTTGGACACGTCCGCTTCCGAGACTTGCGACTGCACCGTCATCGTCGACAGGTCCGCGATGCGCACGACGATAGGCGCCGACTGGTTGGCGTTGAGCGTCTGGCCCTGCTTCGCGTTTTCAGACACCACCGTTCCCGCCATCGGGGCGTAGATCTTGGTGTAGCTCAGGCTCGCTTCGTCGCCGCGCAAGGTCGAGCGCGTCTGCTCGATCTGCGCGTTCAATACGCCGATCTGGGCTTTTGCCGATTTGAGCGCGGCTTCCGCGGTCTGCAGCGCATCCTTGGTCGTCGCGTTCTCGCGCATCATGTTTTCCTGGCGCTGGAACTGCTGCTGCGCCAGCGCGAGCTGCGCTTCGCGGTCGGTGAGCTGCGCCTGCTGGGTGCGCAATTGCGCGCGGTTCGCGTCGACGCGCGAAAGAAAAACCGTGGGATCGATCTCGGCCAGCAGCTGGCCCTGCTTGACCGTATCGCCGATTTTCACGTGCAGCTTCTTCACCTGCCCGGAGACCTGGGTGCCCACGTCGACGTAATCGCGCGGCTGGAGTATGCCGGTCGCGGTCACGGTGTCCTCGAGGTCGCCGCGCTGTGCGGCCGCGGTCGTGTAGCGCGCGGCCTCGCTGGTTCCGTTCCAGGCGTTCCAGCCGAAGTAGCCGCCGGCGCCGAGCGCGATGAGACTCGCGAGCGCGAGCGCGGCCCGCGCTCCGCGGCCGCGAGGCACGAGCTGGATGCCTTTCGGAAAGCGCTT
>CAZULX010000026.1:0-5545 GCA_964621335.1 uncultured Streptomycetaceae bacterium | reverse complement strand
CCCTCGCCGACGAAAAGACCGCTTTCACGCGGCGGCTGAAGGAAAGCCTGCGCAAGACGAAAGTCGACCCGCGGAGCTCCACGCGCGTCGCCGCGAGTTCAACCTGCGCTATCCGGGAGACCCGATCACGGCCCAGGCGGTGAGAAAGTGGCTCACCGCCGAATCCCTGCCTTCGCAGGACAAGCTGCGCGCGCTCGCGATGTGGCTCCAGGTGCCCGCGCCGTGGCTGCGATACGGCGAGCCCGAGCGGCGCGAAGACCGCGCGCATTCCGCACGGCAGGAGACTCCGGTCTACAAATCCGAGATCGCGTGGGTCGCGAAGAAGTTCGATCTGCTGGACGAGCAGCACAAGCGCATGGTCGTGGAGATGGTCCACGCCCTCCTTCGCCTCGAAGGAAAACAGTAAGGTCTACGTTGCTTCCTGCTACGCAGCTACGCTGCTCCGCAGGGCATTTTGAATCACCCCTTATGCGGCTATCGCCGCTAAGTTCCGTAGCGGATGGGGGAGTTCACGAGCTTCAGCGCAGCGAGCGCGCTGTAGCACGCGAGCCACGCGGTCTTGGGGTTTTCCGGCGCCGGAACGTTTTGCACCTTCAGGCTGATGTTGCCGGTCCGGCCGCGAATTTCGATCAGGTGGGTGTTGTGGACGATCCCGGGGTCCGCGACGACTTTCAGCCGGGTGCGGTCGAAACCGATACCGGCCATCGAAAGCACCGCCGCGATGTTCACGTTGGCGGGGAAGAGCGGCACGCCGGCGCGCGCGGGGCCTTCGTAGAGCGTGCGGGCTTCGCCGAGCGCCGCCAGGTCGACGCCGAGCGTTTCCACGTACGCGATGTTCTTCCACGCGGCAGGCGGCTTCATCACGGTGATCGTGACTTCGTCCACCCCTGCGATGCACGCCGCCTTGAGCGCATCGAGGCCCGCGATGCCGCCCGAAGGCACGTAAAGCAATGCGCCGCTCGCGATCGCCGCGGCTTCGAGGCGCGCCCGCAGCGCGTCGTCGCAGAGCACCCCGCCCGACAGAACGATGACTGCGATGCCCTGCGAGAGGAGCGCTTCGGCGTACTCGCGCACCGCCACGTGCGAAGCGGCTTCGACGACGACCGCGGGACGTTGCGCGAGGAGATCGCCGAGAGCGCTGACGAAAGGAACGCCGTACTCGTCGGCGAGTGCTTTGCCGCGCGAGCCGTCGCTGCGCCCGACGATGGCGACGACTTCTACGCTACCGAGATCCCCGCGGCGGATGTGCTCCAGGAAAAGACGCGCTATCGTGCCGCCGCCGAGTAGCGCTACTCGCATGACTTCCGTGACCGGTGACCCGTGAGTGGCGACGGGTTACTGCGGCTTAGGGTTAGGGTGATGCTGGGCACCAGTCACTCGTCACCAGTCACGGCCCCTCACGCCGGCAGGCAGCCCGGCGTAGTCTGCTTGGCGGGCTCGATCATGCC
Source organism: uncultured Streptomycetaceae bacterium (assembly GCA_964621335.1). Lineage (GTDB taxonomy): Bacteria > Pseudomonadota > Gammaproteobacteria > Burkholderiales > SG8-41 > JAQGMV01. The sequence continues at coordinate 4,097 of CAZULX010000026.1, read as the reverse complement.
CGCGAGCTGCACGCCGTTCTTGATCGCCGTCATCTCGGCGAGGATCGCCACCGCGATTTCGGGCGGCGTCTTGCTGCCGATCTTCAGACCCACGGGACCGTGCAGCCGCTCGATCTCGCGCTGCGAAAGATCGAAATCCGCAAGCCGCAGCCGGCGCGCGTCGTTGTTCTTCTTCGACCCGATCGCCCCGATATAGAACGCGGGCGACTTCAGCGCTTCGAGTAGCGCCATGTCGTCGAGCTTGGGATCGTGAGTGAGGGTGACGATCGCGCTGTGCGCGTCGAGGTTCATCGCGAGCACCACGTCGTCGGGCATGTCGCGCGTCAACCGCACGTCCGGGACGTCCCAGGTATCGGCGTACTCTTCACGCGGGTCGCAAACCGTGACCTTGTAGTCGAGCGCCTGCGCCATCTGCGCGAGATACTTCGAAAGCTGTCCCGCGCCGACGATCAGGAGGCGCCAGTGCGGGCCGTGTATGGAAACGAGGGCCTTGCCGTCGAAAGCGAGCTGGTCGGACCACTTGCCCGCGGTGATTTCGGCGCGGCCGGTCTCCATGTCGAGCCGGCGCTTCACCAGCTCGTGACGCTGGACGCGCGCGAGAAGCTCGTCCAGGCCGCTCCCGGGTCCGAGCGGCTCCAGCACGAGCTCGATCGTCCCGCCGCACGGCAGGCCGAAACGCTGCGCTTCCTCCGCGGACACGCCGTAGCTCGTCGTCGCCGGCTTGTCCTGCACGAGGTCGCGGCTGCGCACGCGGGCGATCATGTCGTCTTCGATGCAGCCCCCGGAGACCGAACCCTCGACCATGCCGTCGTCGCGTATCGCGGTGAGCGCGCCGATGGGACGCGGCGCCGAGCCCCACGTCTTGACGATCGTCGCCAAAACCACGCGATGGCCGGATTGGAGCCACTCGCGCGCGCTTTTCAATACCTGCAGATCGACACTGTCCAAAGTCTGGCCTCCCGCCGGAGATGGACGTCGGACCGCGTGGAAACGCGCCTTCATCCCGGCATACGTGATCGGGCACGATGTGTGCAACGCCCGCTGCGAGTCATTATATAGAGGCACTGTGCGATTGCGAACCGCACCGGGACAGCGCTAGCATGCAACCGACCCGCCCTTCCGCGGTGCAGCTCGCCGCGTTTCAAAATTTCGTTCCTGACGCGCCGGGGCGGGTGGGCGGCAGCGCGCCGCCGTCACGGCTCGCGGGTCTTGTAAGATACCTTATGAACGCGCCTTCATTCCTGAAACGGCTGGTCCACTCGGTCGTCAACCCCGCCGAGCGCCGCCGCGCGCAACGGCGCGCGCAGCAGGCGATCGAGCTTTGCCACGCGCTCATTTCGGAGCGCGGCGAGGTTTCGGGGGCGCTCCTCGCGCGCGATGCGCTCGCGGCCTACAACGCGCTCCCCCCGGCCGCCCAGCCGGCGTTTTTCGACCGCCTGGTCGCCGAGTTCGGCCCCGACGCGGCCCAGCTCGACGCAGCGTACGCGGCGTATCACGCGCAGCCCACGCAGGAGAACCTCGCGCGCCTGCAACGCAGCGTCGAATCGCCGCGGCAGGAGCTTTTCAGGCGCCTCAATACCACGCCGGGCGGCACGGCCGCCCTCGTCGCCATGCGCCGTGAAGCGCTCTCGGCGCTCAAGGCGCATCCCGAGTGGAAAGGCATAGCCTCCGATCTCGAGCATCTTTTCGGATCGTGGTTCAACCGCGGATTCCTCACGCTCGAGCGCATCGACTGGTACACGCCCGCCATCGTGCTCGAGAAACTGATCGAATATGAAGCGGTGCACGAGATCGCGGGCTGGCACGATCTGCGCCGCAGGCTTGCCGCGGACCGGCGCTGCTTCGCGTTCTTCCATCCGGCGCTGCCGCACGAGCCGCTCATCTTCATCGAAGTCGCGCTCGCCAAAGGCATGAGCTCGGCGATCGAGCCGCTGCTCGCCCTCGATGCGCCGCAGCTCGACCCGCACACGGCGGACACCGCGATTTTCTATTCGATCACCAACTGCCAGACGGGGCTGCGCGGCATCTCTTTCGGCAACCTTCTCATCAAGCAGGTCGCCGAGCGCCTGGGACAGGAATTCCCGCGCATCAAGACTTTCGCGACGCTTTCGCCGATACCGGGATTCCTTGCATGGTTGCGGGGCGTACGCGCCGAGCTCGAAAGCACGCCCGCAGAGCACGCACACGCCGAAGCCCTTGCCGAGATCGACGCGCCCGGTTGGCACAAGAGCGCCGAAGCGAGCGAGCCCCTGCGCCGGACGCTCATGCCTTATGCCGCGTACTATCTCGCGACCGCCAAGCAGGACGGCGAGGCAGCCGATGGGGTCGCGCGCTTCCACCTGGGGAACGGCGCGCGGCTCGAGCGGCTGAACTGGCTCGCCGACGCCTCCCGCCGCGGCCTGCAGCAATCCGCAGGAATGATGGTGAATTACCTGTACCGGCTCGATGAAGTCGAGCACAACCACGAGCTCTACGTGCGCGAGCAGAAAGTCACCGCCTCGCGCGAGCTGCGCCGCCTCGCACAGGAGTGCCCCCTCACGCAGCGCGCTTCGGTGTAACGCGACGTCGTTTCGCCCGAGAGCCGCCCCCGGCGGCGGCCCCTCCCCTGCCCGTGCCTTATACTCCGAATGCGCCCCGCCGCCCTGCGGCTTCCCGGGCGCCCTACCGGGAGACACACGCTTGGAAATGACAGGACAGCAGCTCGTTCCGCTGCCGCAGGAAGAGACGTGGCGGGCCTTGAACGACACCGCGATACTCAAGGAATGCGTGCCGGGCTGCGATACGCTCGAGAAGATTTCGGACACGCAGTACGAGCTCACGATGACCTCGCGCATCGGCCCGGTGAGCGCGCGTTTCAAAGGCGTGATGACGCTGGAAGACGTCGACCCGCCGCGCGGCTACACGATGGTTTTCGAAGGCCAGGGCGGGGTCGCCGGCTTCGCCAAGGGCAAGGCGAACGTCTCGCTCACGCCCGAAGGCGAGGCGACGCTCCTCAGCTATTCCGTGAAAGCGATGGTGGGCGGGAAGATCGCCCAGCTCGGGGCGCGGCTGATCGACGGGGTCGCGCGCAAGCTCGCGGACCAGTTCTTCAAGTGCTTCAACGAGCGCTTTTCTAACGGCGCAACGAAGACGGACTCAGGCGGAGGCTCGTCATGATGAAAATCTGGGGCCGCACCAACTCGATCAACGTGCAGAAAGTCCTGTGGTGCTGCGCCGAGCTGGGACTCGAGTACGAGCGCGTCGACGCCGGCCTGGCGTTCGGCGTAAACGACACGCCCGAATACAAGGCGATGAACCCGAACGGCCTCGTGCCGACGATCGACGACGGCGGATTCATCCTGTGGGAATCGCACGCGATCGTGAGATACCTCGCGCGCAAGCACGGCACCGGCACGCTGTGGCCCCAGGACGCGCGCGCGGCGGCGGACGCGGACCGCTGGATGGAGTGGTACAGCACCACGCTCTGGCTCAACCTGCGGCCGATCTTCCATAACCTCGTGCGCACGCCGCCGGAAAAACGCAATATGGGCGAGGTCGAGGAAGCCCGCAAGAGACTCGCGGCGAACTTCGGGATACTCGACAAGCACCTGGCCGGCCGCGATTACCTCGCGGGGCAGACCGTCACCGTCGCCGACATTCCGCTGGGGGTGGCCTCGTATCGCTGGTTCAACCTGCCGCTCGAGCGCCCGGCGATGGCGAACGTCGAGCGCTGGTACCGCCGGCTGTGCGAGCGGCCGGCGTTCAAACAGCACTGCATGCTGCCGCTCACTTGAGCGCTGCACCGCGCAATTACCGCTATTACGAATTCGTAATGGCGGCTTTTGTGACGGTGCTGGTGTGCTCGAACCTCATCGGGCCCGCCAAGATCGCGCAGGTCGACCTGCCGTTGCTGGGGCTGGTGACATTCGGCGCCGGGGTCCTCTTCTTCCCCATTTCCTACGTCTTCGGAGACATACTCACCGAAGTCTACGGCTACGCGCGCGCGCGCCGCGTCATCTGGTGCGGTTTCGGCGCGCTTGCCTTCGCCTCGTTCATGGCGAGCGTCGTGGTCGCGCTGCCCCCCGCGCCTTTCTGGCAGCACCAGGGGGCGTACGAAA
>CAZULX010000025.1:0-3166 GCA_964621335.1 uncultured Streptomycetaceae bacterium | reverse complement strand
CCGCGATATTGTTCAACAGCATGGCAGGCGTGAACGTCGTGCGCATTCCATACAAGGGCACCGGCCCGGCGCTGGCGGCGGTGATGAGCGGCGAAGTCCACGCGATGTTCGGCTCTGCGGGCGGCGCGGCGCCGCACGTGAAGTCGGGACGCCTGCGCGCGCTCGCGGTGGGCAGCGCCCAGCCTTCGGCTTTGGCGCCGGGCGTGCCCACGCTCGAAGCCGCCGGGCTTTCCGGGTTCATTTCGGAAGCGCTGCACGCGCTGTACGCGCCGGCCGGGACGCCTCCCGCAGTCGTCTCGCGGCTGAATCAGGAAGTTTCGGGTTACCTTCTGTCGCCGGAGGCCAAAGCTATTTTTCTGAAGGCCGGGATCGAGCCTGCACCAGGCACGCCCGACGAGCTGACGGCGATCATGAAGTCGGAGATCGCGCGCGTGGAAAAAGTGTTCAAGGCGGCAGGCATCGGACCCAAGTAATCATTCACGCGGGAAGAATCGATGGGGCAATTGCAAGGCAAGATCGCGCTCGTGGGCGGCGCGGGACGCAACAACGGAAGAGCGATCGCGCTCGCTTTCGCGCGTGAAGGCGCCGACCTCGTGCTCGTCGCTCGCGAAAGAAAGCAGGAGCTGGACGAAGTCGCGCACCAATGCGAGAAGCTCGGCTCGAAAGTGCTGCCGCTCTTGTGCGACGTCAGCGACCACGAGCAGGTCGATCGCATGGTGAAGCAGGGGCTGGACCACTTCGGGCACGTCGACGTCCTCATGTGCGTGGCGGGAAGGCGCGCTCACCAGGATTTCTGGGAGATCAGCTTCGAGGAGTGGCACAAGACTTTCGCGGTGAACCTGCATTCGGCTTTCTATCTGGCGAAAGCCGTCGCGCCGTCGATGATGAAGCGCGGCAAAGGCGGCAGCATCGTCGCGCTCGGCGGCATGGCATCGGTCACCTCACAGCCGCAGCGCGCGCACGTGATCGCTTCGAAGACCGCGCTGTACGGGCTCATCAAGGCGCTCGCGCTCGAGCTCGGGCCTTACAACATCAGGGCGAACCTGATCGCCCTTGGCGTCATCGACAACGTGCGCGCCAATCCCGAGTGGTATCCCGAGCGAGCGGCCACCGGCGGCCGCTATAGCGCCGAGGAGGTCGCGAGCGTGCCGCTGAAGCGCATGGGGAAGCCGGAGGAAGTCGCCAACGTCGCCGTGTTTCTCGCCTCCGACCAGTCGTCGTTCGTGACGGGCGATCGCATCGTGTGCGCGGGCGGAAAATATATGTAACGCGAGGCCGCGCGTAGCGCGCCTTTCGATGCCGGCTACGGCTTGGCGAGCGCCGTAAAAGCCTTTTCGAGCGCGGCTTCAGCGCGCGCCAGATGCTCGCCGCGCGCCGTGAGCCACGCGCGCTCCGCTGCGACTCTGTCGCGCTCTTCCGACAGCATGCGCTCGACCTCCGCGAGCTGCGGACCGCCGGTGCCCCTGCGGCCGAACACCATGTATTCCGCGCTGATCACTTCCGCAAATGCCGTTTCGCTCAGCGGCAGCGCCTGCTGCGTCTCTCCGGCGTAGATGCGAGCGGCCTCGGCGTACGGAATGTCCTGGAGCTTGAGGCCTTTTCCCCTGCCGTAGTCGGTCAGCTTCGATGCGAAATGGTGGCCGATACGAAACGGCACGTCGGCGCGCTGCGAGAGCGCATCGGCGATCTCGGTCGTGGTCGAGTAATCGTCGCGGACTTCCGCCAGCGCGCGCGCCTTGTCGACGACGATCCCGTCCACCACCTGCTGAAAAAGCCTGAAAACCTGCAGCGGTCTCGCGCACGGCACGGGGTCGTAGCTGCGGTAATCGAACATGCCGGTGCGGTTGTTGTGCGCAATGAGCAGCACCGTGTGCATCTCGCCCAGCATGATGCTCGCCTGCGCGCGCAACTGCTCGAGTGCGGCGGGGTTGCGCTTCTGAGGCATGATGCTGCTCACGCCCGTGAGCTCCCCGGTCGCGAGCATGAACCACGGCGCGGGCCCGGCGTACTGCGCATGGATGTCCTGCGCGAACTGGCCGAGCTCGATCGCCGCTATGCCCAGCGCACCCGCCACTTCGAGCGCGCTGTCGACCGGCGCGAGGTGGTTCGCGTCGTAAGCGTTTTCGACGAGTCCTTCGAACCCTAGCAGCGCCGCGAGACGCGCGCGGTTGAGTGGAAAGCTCGACGTCGCGAGCGCGGCCGCACCCAGCGGATTGCGATTCAAGCGCGTGTATGCCTGCTGCATCCGCTCGACCTGGCGGCCGAGCGCGGCGGCAAAGGCGTGCAGGTAATGCGCGAAAGTCGTCGGCTGCGCCTGCACGCCGTGCGTATACGCGGGAATGATGGTCTCGGTGTGCCTGCCGGCGACGGCGAGTAGCTTCTCGCGGGCGATCACCAGGGCCTCTATCTCCTTCAGCACGCCGTCGCGCAGGTTCATGCGCGCGATGGTCGAGGCGATGTCCTGCCGGCTGCGTCCGGTGTGCAGCCGCGAGGCGTCGGGCCCCACGTCCGCGGTCAGCCAGGGCTCGTAATCGAGATAGTCCGCCGAGCGCCCCGACGGCGCCTCGCGTTCCTGCGCGATCACCCGCTCGATGCCTTTCGCGATCGCGCCCGCAGTCGCGCGAGGGACGATCGCGGTCTCGGCGAGCATTACGATCGAGGCCTTGTTGATCTGGTCGAGGAACTCGACCGAGCGCCCACCGCTGCGGAAGACTTCGTTGATGTCCTTGGCGCCGGGGTGTGCGGGGGTATCGGCCATCGGGCGGTTCCTCCGGAGCTCTCTGGGTTCCGGCCTCCGCCGGAATGACGATCCGACTACAGCGACTTCTCGAGGAGATCTTCGAGCCGTGTGCGGATCTCGTCGCGCGTATCGCGGAAGACCTTGAGAACTTCTTCTTCGCTGCCGCCCGCCGCCGCCGGGTCTTCCAGTAGCCAGTCGTATTGGAGGAGACCTCCCGGCGGCGGCGTGCAGGTCTCTTCCGCGCACAGCGTAATGACCGTGTCGATGTCGCCGAGCGGGACGTCTTCCATGCGCTTCGGACGCTGTCTCGCGATGTCGACTCCGGCCTCCTGCATGACGCGAACCGCGTACGGATGGATTTCGCCCGCCTGAACCGAGCCCGCGCTGCACACGCTCACGCCCGGAGGAAAGAGCTTGCGCGCCCAT
>CAZULX010000024.1:0-3341 GCA_964621335.1 uncultured Streptomycetaceae bacterium | reverse complement strand
CCGCGGCCGGACGGCGGATGCCACCAGTGCTGCACGTCGCCTTCGACGAACTGCTGGGCCGCGCACGCCAGCACCTGGTCGCGCAGTATCTGCGGTTCGGCGTGGATGAGCGCCATCGCATCCTGCAACTGGTCGCGAAATCCGAAAGCGCCGCCCGACTGGTAGTAGCCGCTGCGCGCCCACAGGCGGCACGCGAGAGTCTGGTACACGAGCCAGCCGTTCGCCAGCACGTTCAGCGCCGTGTCGGGGGTGGCGATCTGGACCGCGCCGAGCGTTCGCTGCCAGTAGGTCTTCACCGCGTCGAGCGCGCCGTGTGCGGCGACCCCACCCGGATAGCGGTGCAGCAGCGTTTTCGCGTCCGCATCGGTGGCGCGGCCCTTGAGGCCGGTCGCACCGAGGCTGAAAACGAGCACGCGCGTTGCGCCGTCTGCGAGCTCCACGGGGACGTGCAGCGCCGCGCATGGATCGAAACCCGCTCCGAAGCGGTTGGAGAGGCGCACGCGTCCCATCGCCGCGGGATTGCGCAGCGTGCCGTTGCGGCCGAGGAACGCTGTGCGATCGCCGGTCATGCTGCACGCGGCGTCGTCGACGTGAAAAAAGCCGGCTTTCGCGGCGAATTCGGCGTTGTACGCGTTGCGCGCGCAGATCGCGCCGCTCGCGGGCTCGACTTCGGTGATGACGTGCATCGCCGTTTTCGCGCGCACGTCGCCGAGCACCCATTCGACGTAGCCGGTGGCGGAAAGCGCGCGCGGCCGGCCCGATTCGTTGCGGAGCGTGAGGACCGAGAACTTGATCGGCGCATCGAGCGCGACGTACACACAGAGCTCGGATGCGATCCCCTCTTCGGTGTGCTCGAAAATACTGTAGCCGAAACCGTGGCGCGTGACGTAAGGCGTCGCTCCGCGGCACGGCAGCGGCGCCGGCGACCAGAAACGCCCGCTTTCCTCGTCGCGTATGTAGAAGGCCTCGCCGCTCGCGTCGCTCACCGGATCGTTGTGCCACGGCGTCAACCGGAACTCGTGGGCGTTCTCGCTCCACGTATAGGAAGGGCCGCTTTCGGAGACCACCGTTCCGAAGTGGGCGTTCGCGAGCACGTTGCACCACGGCGCGGGAGTCACGCTGTCGGGTGCCGTGACGATCACGTATTCGCGGCCGTCGCGGCTGAATCCGCCGAGGCCGTTGTGAAAGGCGAGCCCCGCAGCGGGCAACGGCGGCGCCGGCAACTGTTCGACGCGCGGCATCCGCACCGGCTTCAGTCGCGGCACGCGCACTTCGGCGGCGCCCCCGCGCCGCTCGATCTGCTCGGACAAGGGTCCGCGCTGGTCCGAGACGATGACGCGTGCGACCGACTGCAGCAGCAGGCGGTCCTCGGCCGAGATCTGGTCGGCGCGCCGCACGAAAATGCCGCCGGGGCGATCGATGACGTGGGCTTCGACGCCCGCGGCGATCAGACCCATGATGCGATCCTGGAGGAGCTGCCGGTAACCCGCGCGGTCCTCGTTCCAGATCACCATGTCGACCGCGAGCCCTTTCAGGCGCCAGTAGGCGTGGGCCTGCACGAGCTGCCGGACGAGATCGATGTTCGCGAGGTCACCGATCTGCACGAGAACGATGGGGAGATCGCCCGAGATCGCGTAACCCCAGAGCCCCGACTGGCCGCGGCGGTTTTTCGTGAGGGTGCCCGCGTCGGCGCGCAGCGACGCGTTCGCATACAGCACCGAGCCCGCGAGGCGGCCGTAGAGTTGCGCATCCGATTCCGCCGCATTGATCTGCCGCAGCGTAACGAGGCTGTGGATCTGCGAGAGCTCGAAGACGCGGTCCGCGAGGTGGATGTCTTCGTACTTCCTGACGAGGGCGAGACAGGCGTCGCGCGTTTCGGCAGCGCCGGACACCATGTCGATCTTTGCCGACTCGTCAGGGGCGAGCGCGATGCGGCAGCGGATGGCGGCGATCGGGTCCAGCACCGAGCCCGCGGACCCCGACAGCGAGGCTACGCCCATCGCTTGCGGGCTCGCGAGGGTGCGACCGCGGCCGATGAAGCGCATACGGTCGGTCTCGTACGACACGAGATCGGCGCGCCCATCGTGGAGCGCCATGCGGTGAAACATCCAGGGCGCGTCTTCGCCGACCGAGCGCGGACGGCGCGTGCAGACGATGGCGTGCTGCTTGTCGAGGATCTCGGTCTGAACGAAGAGATTGCTGAACGCAGGATGCAGCGCGTCGGCATCGGCGCCGGCCAGCACCACTTCGGCGTAGCTCGTCAACTCCAGCACCCTGGCCGCGCGCGAACGGTTGGTGACGTGCAGCCGGCGCAGCTCGATGTCGTCCTCGGGCGAGACGACGATTTCCAGGCGCACGTCGTAGTCGTGGTCGCGGCGGCGGAACTCCACGCGCGCCTCCGACAGCGTGGCTTCGTAGTGATCCGCGCGCGCGAGCGTCGGCTGATGCGCGGTCGACCAGAACACGCCGCTTGCGACGTCGCGGATATAGCAGAAGCTGCCCCAGCTGTCGCGCGTGGGGTCTTCTCTCCAGCGCGTGATGGCGAGGTCTTTCCAGCGGCTGTAGCCGCCGCCGGCGTTGGTGACCATGACGTGATAGCGGCCGTTGGACAGGAGCTGCACTTCGGGCACGGGCGTCGCGCTCGGCACGACGCGAACGGGCATCTGCGGCATGCCGGGAACGCCGCGGCTGCCTGAAATGGTGGGGTGGTGGAGGTAGGGCGCGGCGGAGCGCGGGATGCGCTCCTGGAGCAGGAGGAACGTCGCCTGGAATTCCGGAAGCGCTTCGGAACGTCTCTGCATCGGCCGTCCCAGCATGAGATAGGTGAGGGAAAGCAGCGTCATGCCCTGATGGTGCGCCATGAACGAGCGCACGACGGCGCTCGATTGCCCCCGCGGCAGGCGCGCGGGCGCGTAATCGATCGCCTCGTAGAAGCCGTACTGCCCCGCTGCGCCGGAGGCGGCGAGCCTTTGCAGGTTGGCGCACGCCGCTTCGGCATCGACCATGAGCGCGAGGGCGGAGGCGTACGGTGCGACCACGAGCTCGTCGGCGAGGCCGCGCGCGAGGCCGAGCCCGGGCACGCCGAACGCGCGGTACTGGTAATTCAGTGCGGCGTCGAAAGTGTGGTAACCCGATTCCGACAGGCCCCACGGTACGCCGCGCTGGCTGCCGTAGTCGATTTGCCGCCGCACCGCGGCGCGGCAGCTCTGGTCGAGCAGCGTATGCTCGTAGGTCGGCAGCACCAGGAGCGGCATGAGGTACTCGAACATAGACCCGCTCCACGACATGAGCGTCGGCGCGCCCGCGGTGTTGGTGAGCAGACGCCCGAGCGCGAACCAGCT
>CAZULX010000023.1:0-5636 GCA_964621335.1 uncultured Streptomycetaceae bacterium | reverse complement strand
ATCGCGGATCCCGAGGCCCTGCGCCTCGTGCCGCAGGAGTTCGCCCGCAGGAACCGCATACTGCCGATCGCTTTCCACTCGGCGGTGCAGGTGCTCACCGTCGCCACGACCGAGATCTTCAACGTCGTCGCGATGGACCAGTTGCGAGCGATGCTCGGCTCGCAGATCGAGATCAAGACCCAGCTCGCGGCCGAAGCGCAGCTCGAGGACTTCATCGACCAGTTCTACGGCTACGAGCTCTCGGTCGACGGCATCCTGAAGGAGATCGAGACCGGAGAGATCGATTACGAGAGCCTGCAGGCGGGAGGCGACGAGTACACCCAGCCGATGGTGCGGCTGGTGAACGCATTGCTCGTGGACGCGGTGAAGCGCGGCGCCTCGGATATCCACTTCGAGCCGGAATACGCTTTCCTGCGCGTGCGCTTCCGCATCGACGGCGTTCTCGAGACAGTGAGGAGCCTCCACAAGACCTACATGCCGGGCATCACGGTGCGCATCAAGGTGGTGAGCGAGATGAACATCGCAGAGACGCGTGCGCCCCAGGACGGCAGGCTCTCGCTCACGCTGAACGGCAGGCCGGTCGATTTCCGCGTCTCGACGCAGCCGACGATCTACGGCGAGAACATCGTGCTGCGCATACTCGACCGCGAGAAGTCGATCATCAGCCTCGATCGCATGAGCCTTCCGAGCGACGTCACGAACAAGCTCGCGCTCATGCTCGCGCGGCCCGAGGGCATACTGATCGTCACCGGCCCCACCGGCAGCGGCAAGACGACGACGCTCTACTCGCTGCTCGCCAAGGTGAACGACGAGACCGTCAACATCATGACGCTCGAGGACCCCGTCGAGTATCCGCTCACGCTCATGCGCCAGACTTCGGTGAACGAGGTCGCGCGCATGGATTTCGCGAACGGCATCCGCTCGATCATGCGCCAGGACCCCGACATCATTCTCGTGGGCGAGGTGCGCGACAAGGAAACCGCCGAAATGGCTTTCCGCGCGGCGATGACGGGCCACCAGGTGTTCACCACGCTGCACACGAACTCCGCGCTCGGCGTCTTCCCGCGGCTGCTCGACATCGGGATCCAGCCCGACATCATGGCCGGCAACATCATCGGCGTCGTCGCGCAGCGCCTGGTGCGCACGCTGTGCGCGGCGTGCAAGGAATCGTACGAGCCGGTGCGCGAGGAACGCATGCTGCTCGGGGACTTCGCCGACGGCAACCCCATGCTGTACCGGCCCGTGGGCTGCCGGCAATGCGACCACAAAGGTTACAAGGGCCGCACCCCCATCATGGAGCTCCTGATGATGGACGCCGACATGGACGAGCTCGTCGCCCGCCGCTCGACCGCGAAAGAGCTGCGCACGGCGGCGATGGCCAAAGGTTTCCGTCCGCTTGCCGAAGCAGGGTTGACGCGCGTGCTCGACGGCGTGACGACGCTCGCCGAAGTATCGCGCGCGGTCGACCTGACCGGCCGCTATGCGTAAGCACCTCCATTAGTGCCTTCCTTCGAATACAAAGCCGTAGACAAGACCGGCCGCTCGGTGCGCGGCGGTCTCGAGGCCGTGAACGAAGCCGACCTCGAGCTCCGGCTGCGGCGCATGGGCCTCGACTTGATCACGTGCAAGTCGGTCGACCGCAAGCTGTCGCGCTTCACCGCCGGCGGGCGCATCACACGTCAGGACCTCATCAACTTCTGTTTCGACATCGAGCAGATGACGCGCTCCGGCATAGCGATCCTCGACGGGCTGCGCGACCTGCGCAATTCGATCGAGAGCCCGCGCTTCCGCGAAGTGCTCACGGTCATGATCGAGGACATGGAAGGCGGCAAGGTGCTCTCGCAGTGCATGTCGGCCCATCCCGAGACCTTCGACAAGGTTTTCGTGAGCCTGGTGGGCGCGGGCGAGGCGACCGGGCGGCTCCCGGAAGTCTTCCAGAGCCTCGCGGATTCGCTGAAGTGGCAGGACGAGCTCGCGTCGCAGACGAAGCGGCTCCTCATCTATCCCGCGATGGTGCTGGTGGTGGTCATCGCAGTCGTGCTTTTCCTCCTGATCTACCTCGTGCCGCAGGTCACGGCGCTGCTGAAGACGATGGGCATCGAGCTTCCCTTCCAGACGAGGCTCCTGATCGGCGCGTCCAATCTCGTGATCGAATGGTGGCCGCTCATATTCGGCTTGCCGCTGATCGCGGGAATCGTCATGGCGATCTCCATGGCGCGCAGCAGCCGCCTGCAGTATCTCTGGGACCGCACCAAGCTGCGGCTGCCGATCGTCGGTTCCATACTGCAGAAAATCATACTCGCGCGCTTCGCGACATTTTTCGCGCTCATGTACGAGTCGGGCATCACGGTGCTCGAAGCCATGCGAACGAGCGAGGATATCGTGGGCAACCGCGTCATCGCCGACGGCCTGCAGCGCGCGGGCGCGCAGATTTCCGCCGGCGCGAGCCTCACCGAATGCTTTCACAACCTCGGCATCTTTCCGCCGCTTGTCATCCGCATGCTGAGGATAGGCGAGAGCACCGGCGCGCTCGATGTGGCGCTGCGGAACGTCAACTACTTTTATACGCGGGACGTGCGCGAATCGGTCGACAAGGCGCTGAAGCTCCTCGAGCCGACCATCACGCTCGGTCTGGGGCTCGTGCTCGCCTTCATCATGTGGTCGGTGTTGTCGCCGGTGTATGATGTTTTGAGCAAGCTCAAGTTCTGACGGGAGGAACCGTGAGAGAGAAACTCCTCGTCTGCGTTTCGGCTCAGCACGCCACTGCTGCGCACTGGCGTGCCGGGAAGCTCGCGCGGATCGAGCAGTTCGCGCACGACGACGCGGGCCTCGCCGCGTTCCGCGAGTTTCTGACGCCCCACCCGCGCGTCCCGGTCTTCGTCATGGTCGACGCGGTGGAGGAGGACTACCGCTTCGAGACGCTGCCGCACAGTTGGGGCTCGGAGCGCGCGCAAATGGTCGCGCGAAAGCTGAAGCAGCATTACCGCAACACGCCTTACATCGGCGCTTGGCTGCAGGGCCGCGAGCCCGGCAAGCGGCGCGACGACCGCTTTCTTTTCTCGGCCCTCACCAATCCCGAGATCGTCGCCGACTGGATGCGCGTCATCAGCGGGCAGGAGCTGCCGCTCGCCGCGATATACCTGCTGCCGATGGTGAGCGCGAGGCTGCTCGAGCGCCTGCAGGTCAAGACGCCCAACCTGCTCGTGGCGGCGCAGCACACCGGGGGCCTGAGACTCACGTTCTTTCGCGACCGGCAGTTCCGCCTGAGCCGCTTGACGCGCGGAGACGGCGCCAAGACGACCGACCCGATAAGGCTTTTCGCCGGCGAAATCTCGAACACCCGTTTGTATCTGCACGCGTTGCGAACGGCGACGCTGGACGAACACCTGACAGTGCTGCTCCTCGACCGCAACGACGAGCTCGCAGACGTCGCCGCGGCCATCGTCCAGGACAATCCGGCGCTCGACTGCGTGCGCGTAGGCAGCGCCGAGCTCGCGAGCCGGCTCGGCATCGAGCCTCGGCTACTGAGCGAGACGCCCGATGCGATGTATCTGCAGCTCCTCGGGCTCAAGCCTCCCGTCGGCAACATCGCGCCCGCGAATGCGACGCTCGGTTTCCGGCGCTATCGCGTCTCGCGTGCGATTTACGCGGCGTGCGCGAGTATCGGCGCGATCGCCGCACTGTGGAGCATGGTCAACGCCTGGCAGGCGTACCGCATCGATGCCCGGGCTGACGAGATCGCCCAGCAAGTGGCGGCGCAGGAGCAGCAATATCAGCAGATCACGCGCCTGTTTCCGCCGGCCCCGACGACCGGCGACAACATGAAGAAAGCGGTGGAGATCGCGCAATCGATGCGCGAGAAAGCGCGCGGCCCGGTGCCGGCGATGGCGCTGGTGTCGCAGGCGCTGGCGGGAAGCCCGAACGTCGTGTTACGCGAGCTGGGTTGGCGCCACGGTGTGGACGACATACAGAAAGGCGCCGAAGCGAGCGCGGCGGCGCCCGCGACGCCCGCCCCCGGCACGCCTCCCCCAGTGCGCCATCAGAGCGCCTATGTGGCCGGAGAGGTGAGGCCTTTTCGCGGAGATTACCGGGCCGCCATCGATACCATCACCACGCTCGCGGCACGCTTGCGGGCGCATCCGTCGATCGCGGAAGTGCGGGCGACCAAAATGCCGCTCAACGTGAGCCCGAAGTCGGTCCTGTCGGGCAACACCCTCGATCCACAGTCGGAATCGGGCACCGCCGAATTCGAGCTCATCATCGTGCTGAAGCCCAAGGTATGACGCGCGACGACATCGAGGCGCTGCGCATTCCGCTGATCGCGCTCGGGGCGACGCTGCTCGTCGCGATCGCGGTCGTCTACGTGTCGGGAAACGTCCTCGAAAACGCCGGAAGGCAGCTCGCCCAGCGCGAGGCGCAGCTGCGCGAAGCGCGGCTGCGCATCCAGAACGCGGGCGAAGAGAAGGAGATGATCAGCCAGTATCTCGGCAGCTACCGGGAGCTCGCTCGCGCGGGCTTAGTCGGCGACGAGCAGCGCATCAACTGGCTCGATAGCCTGCGCGTCGCCAACGAGCAGGCGCGCATCTTCGGGGTCGAATACGACATCGGGGCGCAGAAGCCGTACGTCTACGCGGCCGAGTTCAACCTAGGGCAGCTCCTGCTGCAGGAATCCCTCATGCACCTCAGATTCCGCCTGCTGCACGAGGAAGACCTGCCGCGCTTCTTCGACGCGCTGGGAGCCTACGGCGGCGGTTTCTTCACCGTCGATCAGTGCACTTTGCGCCGGCTGCGTCCGGCCGATGAGAAGGTGCAGCTGCAGGCCAACCTGAACGCCGAATGCGGCGTGCGCTGGCTCACCGTGAAGCCCGCAGGGCCTGCGGAGAAAAAAGGATGAGGCGCGCGCTTTTCGTGATCGCAGGGATCGCGCTCGCCGCCGCTGCGAGCGCGGCCCAAACCGGTGCGGAACCGGCCGCGGCCGGCACGCCATTGGGCCGCTCCGCGATAGGCCGGCTTTTCTACACGCCCGGCGAACGCGCGGCGCTCGACGTCGCGCGAGTGCAGAAACCCGTCGCACAGGAAGCCGCAGCCGAAGCACCCGAGGCGCCTCCGCCGCCGCTGGTCGTGAGCTACGGGGGGATCGTCCGGCGCAGCGACGGAAAATCGATGCTGTGGATCAACAACCGCCTCGTCGACGAGAAGGAAGCGCTCGCGGGTCTCAGCCTGAAAGGCAAGGTGCGTCCCGACGGCGCGGTGACGCTGCAAGTGCCGGAAACCGGTCGCAGCATCGAAATCAAAGTCGGGCAGTCGGTGGAAGTGCACACCGGCAAGGTCGCGGAAACCCGCAAGCCCAAGGACGATGGTAAGAGCGCCCCAAGCGACGCCCGGACGCCCGCCGACGCCAAAGGCGCGCCCGCCGAACCCAAAGGTCCCGCGGCGGATGCAAAGGCGCCCCCTCCGGAGGCCCAAGGCGCAGCAGCCGACGCCAAAGCGCCCGGGCGCACCCCGGACGCCCCGTCATCGAAAGCGCCGGGCACCGTGGGGCTCAAGCTCGATCTCGGCACCCGCGGGCTGCCCCCCGCGCAGGAGCAGCAGCTCCGCCGCGGCAGCGCCACGCAGTAAGCGGGCCCTTCGGTCCG
>CAZULX010000022.1:0-5286 GCA_964621335.1 uncultured Streptomycetaceae bacterium | reverse complement strand
CCGTCTCGCGGTGCCCCTTTTCGCCGTGGACCAAGGGGCGACGCCTTTCGTCGTCGGCACCGTAGTCGCGCTTTATGCGCTCTTTCCGGGGCTGCTGGCGATACCGGCGGGGCGAGTGACCGATCGCCTCGGTTTCAAGATACCGCTCGTCTTCGGCACGGGCGGCGTGTTCGTCGCGCTCATGCTGCCGGCGTTCTACCCGTCGATGCTGACGCTCTACTTCACCGCCTCGCTGATCGGACTCGCGTTCATGGCGCTGCAGCTAGCGACGCAGACGCTAGCCGGCGCCGCGGGCGGGCCGGCGGATCGCGCGCGTAATTTCGGGCTGCTGAGCCTGGGCTTCGCTCTGGCGAATTTCGGCGGGCCGCTGCTCACCGGCTTTCTGATCGACCAGGTCGGTTACGCGTGGACATTCGCCGCGATCGCAACGCCGCTCGTTCCGGCGATCGTGATCTCGGCCTTCGGTTCGCGCTGGATACCCAAAGTGCAGGCCAGGACGGAGGCGGCGCGCGGGGGCATGTTCGATCTGCTGAAGATCAAGCCTTTGCGCGACACGCTGATCGCGAGCGGGATCGTCTCGGGGGCGTGGGACGTGTACCAGTTCTTCATGCCGCTCTACGGCCGCTCGCTCGATCTGTCGGCGACTGCGATCGGCGCCATCATGAGCGCATTCGCCGTCTCGATCATCCTGGTGCGCCTCGTGCTGCCTATCGTGTTGCGCGTGACGGGAGAATTACAGCTCCTGACCTATGCGATGTTCGTGGCGGCCGCGGCGTTCTGCATCTTCCCGCTGGTCGAAGGCGCGTGGGCGCTCGCGGCGGCGTCGTTCCTGCTGGGGATCGGGTGCGGCGTCGGACAGCCGCTGACGATGACGCTGGTATTCAACGCGTCGCCGAAGGGGCGCGCGGCGGAGGCTACGGGGATGCGCATCACCGTGAACCAGCTGACGCATTTCGTGATCCCGCTGCTCTTCGGAGCGGTCGGTACGGTCGCAGGTTATGCGGTCGTTTTTCTCACCAACGCCGCCGGCCTCGTGATCGGCGGCTACACGAGCCTGCGCAACAACGCGAAACGCGAGCGCTAGGCGCCGAAGCGCTCGTAAATCGTGTCGCTGAGATAGAGCGCGCCGAGCGCCGTGCAGGACGCGACCAGCAGGGCGAGGGGATTGAACTCGCCTGTGACCGCCGTGCCGCCGCCGAGGAGCGGGCTCAGTATGCTGCCGCCGAAGTAGGCGGCAAAAATGCCGATGACCATCGCCACGACGAGGCCGCGCGCCACGTTCAAGTGCAGCGCGGAAAATGCCGCCGCGGCGACCACGCCGCCGGCGATCAACCAGATCACGGTATTCATGCGTTCTCCACCGGATCAGGCTCGCCAGCCGTTGTGGCCCGCGCTCGCGAGCGCGCTGCGAACATCGTCGGTCTTCGGTCCGACTTTTCGGACGATGGACCTCAACTGCTCCGCGCTCACGCTGAGCTCACTGCTCCAGTATCGAACCTCGAAACCGTCGTTCATATTGATGCTGGTGCGGTCTCGCGGACCCCGGTCGTTGCGGTTCTCTGACATCACGCGTTCCTAGTGTGGTTGTTCACGCCAGCGTGCATGATGCGGGCCCGGCGCGCAGGTGTCGGTGCGGCAGCGCACACACGTCCCTCGCGGGAGGCGCTTATCGCGCCGCGAGCGTGAGCTGGATCAGCTTGTCCGCGCGAGGCTCCTTTTCCAGGTCGCTGCACGTCGCAATCATCGTTTCGAACTGCGCCCCGGGAATCGGCAGGACAGGCGTAACAAGGCGGATGCGCCGCGCTTCCTCCCCGAAATCCCAGATGAACTCGCGGCCGGTGCTCTGTTTCGTGCAGCTCTTGCCGTCCCTGGTGAAAATCGTGATGCGCGGGCCGAAAAGGGTCATGTTGTGCGCCGGGATGACCGTCACGCGCTTCGTGAGATCGAGGACTTCGGGCCTGACGTCGCTGCCGGCCGGGTCGTTGCCGAGGCCGCGCGCCACCGGATAACCGCGATTGACGATGCCCCACGCGGTGAAATAGCCCGTGTTTCCGGGCTTTCCGGGCCCGTCTTCACGACGGCTCGGGAACGCGGGGCTCGGGTACTGCGTCTCGAGCCAGTTGACCAGGACCTCCACCCGGTCCACGTTCTCGGGGCGGATGTCGTTCTCCTCGCAAAGCGAGGCAGTCACGTCGACGAGGGCGATGTGATAGCCGGTGATCGAGTAGATGCGATAGAGCGTTTCGAGGAACATCCATTCCCTGCCCAGTCCGGCCGTGATCTTGTCGAGGCTCGTGCGCGTGTCGCCGACGAAGCTGTAAGTGAGATCGCCTCTGTTGTTGCCGGTGTAGGCGTGATAGAAGCCGGCGTCGCCTTCGAGCACGGTTTCGCCGCCTTTGTGGCCTTGTTGCGCGAGCGCGACTGCGAGCATCGCATTGCGCACGGCAGGGCCTTCGCGCAGCGGCTTGCCGCCACTCCTCGCGCCTTCGAGATTGCCCGATGCGAGGTTCACGCACATCGCGATCGCGCTGTGCACCTCGTCCTCGTTCATGCCCAGTATCTTCGCCGCCGCGACCGCGGGGCCGAAGATGCCGAAGACGGGGCCCGGGTGAAATCCGCGCGACATCACCGTCGGGATGACGTCCGCGGCCATGCGCTCCATCACTTCGTATCCCGCCGCCACGCCGGTCAGAAAATCGCGGCCCGACGCGCCTGCGGTCTCGGCCGCGACGAAGGCGCCCGGCAAGATGCTCGTGCCGGGATGGGTGAGCATGCGGAAAGTGTCGAACTTGCCGCCCGCCAGCGCCATTTCGGAATTGGCGAAAGCCGCGCCGCCTTTGGTGACTTTGGCGCCGTTCACCATGATCGTCGCGCCGTTCCTCACGCCCGCTTCGTCGTCGGCGATCATCTTCACCGCCTGCTGGCCGGCTTTGGTCTTGGAGCCGATCAGCACCGAGGCGAGGGCGTGCAGCGTCACGCCTTTCGCCCGGTCGACCACTTCCGCAGGAAGATCTTCGTAACGCAGCTTTGCGACCCACTGCGCAAGCTGCCGGCTCAGAGATGCCATGTCTTTTCTCCCGCCCGCGAGGGGCTCTTTCTTCGGCCGCGTCTTGCGGCAAGGTCGTTCGATCGGAAGGCGCATGATAAACCGGTGCGCGCCGGTGTCGCGCGGATGCGTCCCGTGCTAACGTAAGGCGAGCAACGGGGAAGGGGGCTCACGGATATGCTCGAGGCGTTCCCGCCGTCGGGCCCGCGACGGCGCAATCGTTCGTCATCAGGAAGGACATACTCGTGAAAATCGTATTCGGACCGGTGATCGCGCCTCCGGCGTGGGCGATAGGCAAATCGCTGCTGCCCGCCGGCTTCAGCATCGAGATCCTCCAAAGCGACGAGCGTCAGCGCATCCCCCAGCTCGAGAGCGCGGACTTCTTCATGGGATTCAGGGCGGGCATAGTTGCCGCCGACTATGACCGTTACCGCAAGCTGAAGCTCGTGCAGGTGTTAAGCGCAGGCTACGATGGCATCGACATCGAGAAGCTTCGCAAGCTCGGCATACCGCTCTGCAACAACGGCGGCGCCAATTCTTATGCCGTCGCCGAGCACGCGATCATGCTCATGCTCGCGACGCATCGCCAGTTGACCGACCTCGACCGCATGGTGCGCTCCGGGAAGTGGAAGTCGAGCCGCTTCGGCGAGGAGGAAGAGCACGAGATCGCCGGCAAGACGATAGGCATCATCGGCCTCGGCATGATCGGGAAAGTGCTCGCGCGCAGGCTCTCCGGTTTCGAGGTGAAGCTGCTCTACACCGACCCGGTGCGCCCGAGCGCGGAGGAGGCGGCGAAGCTCGGCGTGAGCTACCGCGAGCTCCACGATCTGCTGCGCGAATCGGACATCGTCACGCTGCACGCGCCTTTCGACGCTACGACGCACCACATGATCTGCGATCGCTCGCTCGCGCTCATGAAGCGCGACGCGGTGCTCATCAACTGCGCGCGCGGCGAGCTCGTCGACGAAGCAGCGCTGTATCGCGCGCTCAAAGACCGGCGCATCTGGGCGGCGGGCATCGACACCTACGACCCCGAGCCGCCCAAGCCCGGCAATCCGCTGTTCACGCTGCCCAACATCGTGCTGACGCCGCATGCCGCGGGCCCGACGTGGGAGAGCTGGCCCAAGCGCTTCGCCAACAGCTACGCCAACGTCGAGCGCGTCGCCCGCGGCGAGCCGCCCCTCGGGATAGTCCCCGAACTGCGATAGCAAAACCGAAGGATGGGGGTAACGGGGGAAACCTTGGGTTTCCCCTGTTCGTTTACTGGGCGAATCCGCCGCCAGGTGGATCCGGGGCGAAGCGGATGCCGGGAAAGGGTTCCGGCTCGCGGCGCGTCTGGTGCGGCGCATGCCACGGCAGCACGCCCATCGCGGCGAGGTTCTCGCGGCGGTCGTAGCGGATCGCGATGGTCTCGGCGGGCGACTCGCTCGCGCGCTCGAAAGCGACGACGCTCACGCGCGAGGCTTCGTTGCGACCGTGCCCGGTGCCGAGCTTGCCGAGCCGGCGCGGCCCGTGGTCATGCGGCCGCGCCATCTCGCTGCGCTCGCGCGCCGCCGCGGCGGGGGCTGCGGCATCGGCGCTCGATTCGAACGGGCTCGAGGCGCCGGCAGCCTGCGCTTCGCCGTGCGGCGCGGCCTCTCCCCGCCGCAACTCGTAATCGCGCCTCGCTATCGGCCTCGCTTTCTCGCGGAACACCGCGACGCCGATCACGCCGACATCGTGCGGCCGTCCGGTGCGCGCCGCGTACGAGTTACGGTGCCCGGTGAAATAGAACGCCGCAGTGCGCTCGAGGTTTTTGCGCCAGCCGAGAATCTCGGCCGAGCTCCATGGAGCGAGAACATAACCCGACTGCGTGGGGGCTGCCGTGTCGCCGGAAATCACGTTGACGCCGTCGACGCTCGTCACGGCGAGCACGCGCGCGCCGGTGCGGTTGCGTATGCGCAGCGCGTATTCGTGCCCCGGCGTGCCGACGATGTAGCGGCGCCCGTCTTTCGTATGGACGGGCAGCGTTGTCCCTTAGGCGCGGTCGTAGACTTCCACCTCCACCAGCCCCGCGCGCACCACCGGCGGCGCGTACGCCGTGCCGTGTGCGGCGCACGCGCTCACGCCCAATGCCAGGACCGCCGCGGTCCACGCGCGCCCCATCGCAGCCCAGGTTTTTCCCATCATCGCCTCCGTCGCATAGGTCCCGGCGGGACCGCTCATTCCCTTAAACGGGGCCGCTATATGGACGGGGTTAA
>CAZULX010000021.1:0-2944 GCA_964621335.1 uncultured Streptomycetaceae bacterium | reverse complement strand
TCATGGTGTGGTAGACGATGAGGAGGGTTCGCGTGTCGCTCACGATTTGGCACTCTTTGCGATAGCCCTCATCATTCCTCAATCCCGGAAGACAGCAAAGTCTTCCACCGAAATCCTGGGCGGCTGAAAAGTATTGATGATGTCCTCCGGGTCGGCATAGCCCATCGCCATGCCGCAGATCACGGTATTGTCCTCGCTGATGCCGAGCTCGCGGCGAACGATTGCCGGGTAGCTTGCGATCGAAGCTTCGGGGCAGGTGTGCAGGCCGCGGGCGCGCGCGGCGAGCATGATGGTTTGCAGGAACATGCCGTAGTCGAGCCAGCTTCCTTTCTCGAGCTTGCGCTCGATCGTGAAGACGAGCCCCGCGGGCGCGCCGAAGAACTCGTAGTTGCGTGCGCGATACGACTTCGACTTATCGTGATCGCCGCGGCCGATGCCGAGCGTGCCATAAAGGCCCCAGCCGCACTGGCGGCGCCGCGCGAGATAAGGCTCTTCGATCGGCTCGGTGTAGTAGTCGTAGTCGCGGTGGTGGCCGGGCTCGTCGGTGAGAAAGGCGTGCCTGATGGCGTCTCCGAGGCGCTTCAGCGTCGCGCCGGTGAGGACGTAGGCGCGCCACGGCTGAATGTTGCTGCCGCTGGGCGCGAAGCGTGCGATCGCGACGATCTCGCGCAGCGTCTCGGGAGGCACCGGCTGTCTGGTGTAGGCGCGTATGGAGCGCCGAGTGCGCGCGGCCTCGAATACGTCGCGGGCGGGCTCGAAGATGTTGTCGGTCACTTTTGTTCGTTCCCTATGAGTCCGGAAAGGGTGACGTTGCGCAGCGCGGAGGAGCGTACCCACGCCGTGCCCACGACGGTGAGGGCGATCGCAACGAGAACGATCACCACGATCTCCACTGGGAGAAGATCGGCGAGCACGCCGGCGAGCAGCGCACCGACCGAGATGAAGGCGGGAAACAGCGGCAGCAGGCTCGCCATGCGCCCGCGCATGTGCTCGGGCGCGCACATCTGCAGCGTGGTCACGTGGATGGTGAAGTGCACCATCTCGGCGATCCCGGCGAGCGCGAGCCAGACGACGGCCAATTCGATCGTCGGCGAGAGCGCGAAGCACAGCAGTGAGGCGCCGAACACCACCAGCGCGAGCGTCTGCACGAGACCGGTCCGGTCGTAGCGCGTCGTCCAGGCGGCGGCAACGCCGCCGATGATGCCGCCGACGCCTACCGCGGAGAGCATGAGGCCGAGTCCTTCCGGGCCGGCGTTGTAGATGTCCGCCGCGAAAATCGGCATCAGCGCGCTGAATGCGGGAATCAGCAGCAGCGGCGGCACGAGCCCGGTCACGAACGTCACGCGTGCGACCGGATCGTTCATGGCGAAGCGCACGCCTTCCTTGATGTCTCCCCACGCGGTGCCGCGCCGCTTGGGGGCCGCAGACGCCACGGGCGCCGAAACGGACAGCACGGCCAGGCACACGCCGACATACAGCAGGCCTTGTATCGAGAAATTCCACGCGGCCCCGACCGACGCGATGAGAAAGCCCGCGACAGCGGGGCCGACTGCGCGCGTGACGCTGAAGGCGATGCTGTTGAGCGCGACCGCGTTCGCGACCTCGTTCCGCGGGACGCTGCCGAAGACGAGCGTATTGCGCAGCGTGCGGTCGAAAACCGCGCCCACGCCCGAGAGCAGGGAAAACGCGAAGAGGTGCCACACCTCCACGGCGCCGTAGCCGAGCAGCGCCGCCAGCACGAGCGAGATCACGACCATCAGGAACTGGCTGAGCGCCAGCGCGCGGCGCCGGTCGTAGCGGTCGGCGACGTAGCCGCTGATCGGCGCGAGCACGAACATCGGTATCGCCCGCACGCCGATGACCGCGCCCAGGACGCTCGGCGACTTGGTGATCTCGTAGACCACCCAGCCCAGGGTCGCCTGCTGTATCCACTGCCCCGCGGTCGCGAAGAAGGTGCCGGCCCACAGGCGGCGGAAGTCGCTGTGGCGCAGCGGCGCGAGGGTCATTGCGATGCGGGTCAAGTCGGGTCCTCGTAAGTTCGCCCTTCTATAGCATGTTTTCGACGTGGCGCTCGTGACCGCACCGGGTCATTGCGAGTAGCATCGGAAAAAACGACGCCTGAGGAGAGCACCATGCCGCGCATGACCGGTAACCGTTACTTTGCGGAAGCGATGCGCGGCTACGGCGTATCGCATCTCTTCTACGTGAACTCCATCGTCGGCGCGGCGATGAAGGAAATGGACACGGTCGGCGTGAAGCGCGTCGTCGCGCACGGGGAGAAAGCGGCGGCGTACATGGCCGACGCGTATGCGAGGGCCTTGCACCGGCCCGGTGTGTGCCTCTCGCAGGACATCGGCTCGACCAACCTTCTCGCCGGCGTGCGAGACGCGCACATGGCGAGCTCCCCCGTGATCGCGATCACCGGCGGTCAGAACGACCAGCCGCGTTACCGCCACGCGTATCAGAACACCGAGGATTTCGCGGCGTGGGCCGCCGTCACCAAAGCGAACTACTCGGTCGATGCCGTCGCGCGCTTTCCCGATCTCCTGCGCCAGGCGTTTCGCACCGCGACGAGCGGCACGCCGGGCCCGGTCCATCTCGAGCTGCGCGGCAATGCGGGACAGATGCTCGACGGCGAAGGCGATTTCGACCTTACTTTCGAAGAGCGCTTCAAGCAGTTCCCGCCGTTTCGTCCTTCGGCGGAGCCGTCCGCGGTCAAAGCCGCGATCGCCACGCTCGCCAAAGCGGCCAAGCCGATCATCGTCCTGGGCGGCGGCGCGGCGTCGTCGGGCGCCGGACCCGAGGTCATCAAGCTCGCGGAAAAGCTCTCGATCCCGATCGCGACGAGCCTGCACGCGAAAGCGCTCGTTCCCGACGATCACCCGCTCAACGTCGGCGTTCCCGGGAGTTACTCGCGGTGGTGCGCGAACAAGGCGGTGCAGGC
>CAZULX010000020.1:0-3216 GCA_964621335.1 uncultured Streptomycetaceae bacterium | reverse complement strand
TCGGCGCGTTTATCGAGCGCCCACGCGGCGCCATGGGTGAGTCCCATGACGCGAGTCACTTCGCGGGCGCCGATGCTTCGCGTTTCCCGCGCGCCTCCACGATGCTCTTGCGCGCCTTGTGGAGGCACTCGAGCTCCGCCTTGTCGCTCAACTGGTCGCAGCGCTGCAGGGACTTGGTGCGCGCTTTGTCGGCCTTGGCGACTTCGCCGGCCTTGGGTTCGGCCGCCGCGGCGAGCGCAGCGCCGTGCAGACACGCGAGGGCGAGTGTTACGAGTGTCAGACTGACCTTGAGCACGGGAGGTCCTTTCGTAGAAGTGCAACCATCGCTATCAATCGGCATGCCAGCCGGTCACCCGTCACCCGTCACCCGTCACCCGTCACCGGTCACCCGTCACCAGTCACCCGTCACTCGTCACCAGTCACCCGTCACCCGTCACCAGTCACCCGTCACCGGTCACCCGTCACCAGTCACCAGTCACCCGTCACCCGTCACCCGTCACCGTCATTCAGCGCGCATCGCCCGGCGTATCGACGCCACGAGCCGCGCGGGGTCGATCGGCTTGGCGACATGATCGACGAAGCCCTGCTCGATGACGCGATCGCGGCTCACCTCGGTAAACGCAGTGACGGCGATCGCAGGAATGGACGCCGCGACGGGGACGGCTTTGCGTCCTTCGAGCGCGCGCACGCGGGCAAGCACCGTGAATCCGTCCTCGTCCGGCATCGAGAGGTCCATGAGCAGCACGTCGGGACGCGTCCCCGGGAGCGACTGGTCGAGCATTGCGATCAGCTCGGCGCCGCTCGCGACGGTGCGCACGTCGGCCCCGGCTTGCGTGAGCGTGAGGCGGATCACATCGCGCGCGTCGGGGTCGTCGTCGAGCGCGCAGATGCTCGTTCCCGCAAGCCCGCCCACGCCCGCGCCCGCAGGCTCGTGCGCCGCGAGTAGCGCAGCCCGTGCCTCGCGCGGGTCAGGCAGCGGAAGCTCGACCGTAAAGGTCGAACCTTGGCCGAGGCCGGCGCTTTGCGCGCTCACCCTGCCGCCGTGCAGCTCGGTCAGGTGCCGCACCAGCGCAAGGCCGATGCCGAGGCCGCCGTAACGCCGTGTCGTCGACGTATCGGCCTGTGTGAAGCGGTCGAAAACGCGCGGCAGGAACTCGGGATCCATTCCGGCGCCGGTGTCCGTCACCGAGATCCGCGCGGTCCCGCCTTCGGCTCCCATGTCGACCGTCACCGCACCCCCCTCCGGCGTGAACTTGACCGCGTTGGTGAGGAGGTTGACGGCGATCTGCTGCAGCCGCGCGGCATCGCCTTCGAGCGCGATCACCGGACTCTGTTTCCTGAATTCCACGGTGATGCGCTTGGCGGCCGCCGATTGCTTGACCGCTTCGACCGCGGCCTGCACCACGTCGACGAGGTCGAGCGGCCGCCGCTCGATGTTGAGCTTGCCGCTCATGATGCGGGAGGTGTCGAGCAGGTCTTCGATCAGCCGCGCCTGGTGGTCGACGTTGCGCTTGATCGCCTGCGTCGCGCGCTCGATCAGGTCGGTGTCGGGCGCCTTGGCGCTGCCGAGGAGAAACCCCCAGCCGCGCAGCGCGTTCAACGGCGATCTCAGCTCGTGCGAGACGATCGCGAGAAACTCGTCCTTGGCGCGGTTCGCGCGCTCGGCCTCCATGCGCAGGCGCTGCTCGGCCGCCATCAGCCGCTCGAGCTCGGCGGTGCGCTCTTCGACGCGGCGATCGAGCTCGGCGTAGGCGATGCGCAGCGCCTGCTCCGCCTCGTTACGGCGCGCGTCGAGACGGTCGAGCCTGCGCGCCGCCCACAGCACCAGCGCGCCGAGCGCGAACATGGTGCCGACCGTCTGCAGCACCGCGCCGAACGCGCTATCGAGGAGCCCCCCGCCTTCGCCCGCGACTTCGAGCCAGCCGATGACGAGCGGCAGCACGAGGGCCGCCGGGAAAAGACGGCGTGTGATGACCGCGCCCGGCCGCTCGCTCGTCAGGCGCTCGAGCAGCCACGCGTCGGGACGCGCCACTGCAATCGCGTACGTGAGGAGCAGCAGGGCGAGGAGCGCGGGCAGCGAGATATCCACGAGCGGAGGCAGCGCGAGCAGCAGCCTGAAGCTGATGCCGATCAACGCGATGAAAAGAAGCGCCGCGCTCGCTGCGGCGAGGAGCCGGGCTGGCGCCATCTGCCAGGCCCCGGGCGCGGTCGCGAGAGCCGCACCCGCGACGATGAGTAAGAGCGCACTGCCTGCGTAGGCCTGGAGCGGACCGCCGGGCAGCGTGCGGGCTTCCGGCAGCAGCATGCCGGCGAGCACGACGAGCGCCACGAGCGCGAGGAGGAGCAGGCCCGCGGCGCGCCGGCGCGGCTGCTGCGGCAGGAGCAGCCCGAAAGCGACCGCCGTTGTCAGGATCGGTATCGCCGATATCGGCTTCGCGACCGGCCACGCCGGCACGAAGCGGGCGAGCAGCGCGATATCGAACATCCAGCCGATCAGCGAAAGCGCGGCAACCACCCCGGCGAGCGCGATCGCAACGCGGCCGCTCGCCGCGAGAACCGCGGCGAGCTTGCGGTGCCGGTCAGGGCCCGCCGTGACCGCGTCGATGCTCAATAAAATCTTTCCGGGATAGGGGTTTAGCCGCGGGTGCCGAAAACTGTAACACGCGCTATCGGGCGCTGCAAAAGAGCCGCGGCGCGGCACGTCGGTTGCTCCGCTCCCCCCCGGTGAATGCAAAGAACAAAATGGCTGCGATTCCCAAACCGCTCGCGATCGCCCTCGGCGTCGCGGCGGGTCTCGTGCTGCTCGTCTTCGGCAGCGTGTGGTGGATCGAATCCCAATCGGGACAGCGGTTCATCGAGCGCCGCGCCTCGGCAGCAACCGGCCGCGAGATCGCGATCGGCGACCTCGACATCAAGATCGGTTGGCATCCCGGCGTGCGCGTCTCGGGGTTGCGCATCACCAATCCGGAGTGGGCGAAGACGAGCCATCTCGTCGATACCGAGTTGATCGATGCGAGATTCCGGCTGCTGCCGCTTTTCGTCGGTCGTGCGATCGTGGAAGAGCTCACGCTCGTCCAGGCCAAGCTGGGCCTCGAGCGCGAGGCGAACCGCAATACGTGGACTTTCAAGGACAAGCCGCCGGAAGAAGACGACGAGCCGCTGCCTTTCATCGTGCGGCACGTGAGCATAGACCGCGGGTTCGTCGTCTACCGCGAC
>CAZULX010000019.1:0-3821 GCA_964621335.1 uncultured Streptomycetaceae bacterium | reverse complement strand
CGCCAGTAATCAAGGCTAAGGGCATGCAGCCGTTGGCCCAGTCATGACAAAGCGAATCACATCAAGGCAGCCGGCGTCTTTGCATGCCAAGGCACGCCCCACTCCCGTTACGCCGAAGCCGCCGAAAGTGCCGCAGCGGTCAAAACAATTTCCACCTCAGCGCCGGCCCAAGTAGCTGGCGGGAAGCGAACGCTCGATCGCGCGCTTTCCAGAGCGGGTGACGCGGTAGGCTTTGGCGCGCGGCCGGCTGGAGACCACTTTTGCGAGCCTGCCGTCGACGTAGTGCAGCGCTACCCCGTCGTCGGCCGCGACGCCGCCGGGCACTTTGCCGCTTGCGACGAGCTTGCGGAAAATCGGGCGCCTGAGCTTCTCGCTGTCGTAATGAGGACAGTTGCTGCCCTGAAGGAAACCGAGGCACGGCAGCGCCATCAGCGGCCCGGCGACGGAGTCGGTGACGCCGTGCTCGAACCAGCAGATCGAGCCCGCGCTGCCGCCGCCCAGCACGACGCCGAGCTCCCACGCGGTCCTCAAGTGAACGTCGAGCCCCCAGTCGCGCCACACCGCCAGCATGCTGCGGGTGTTGCCGCCGCCGACGAATATCGCGTCGCGCTCGAGGATGAAGGATTCGAGATCGCGCGGCGTGCGCGCGAAAAGCGGCAGGTGCGCGGGCTTGCAGTCGAACTGGCTGAAGCCTGCATAGAAGCGCAGGCGGCCGGCTTCGGCGTCGCCGGTCGCGGTGCCGATGTAGAGCACTCGCGGTTTCCTGCGGCGAGTGAGCGCGAGGAAGTACTTCACCAGGAGCAGGTTGTCGAGCTCGGGCGGGAGCGCCATGCCGCCGATGGCGAGGATTTGACGGGGTTTCATGAGTGCCTTTATCGAATACTCTATGGTCTCATGAGCGGTTCCACTCTGGACGTCCTGCGCTGCCTCTCCGATGGCGAGTTCCACTCGGGGGAAGCGCTCGCGCGCAAGCTCGATATCTCGCGTGGCACGGTGTGGAACGCGGTAGCCGCCCTCGACGCGGCGGGACTCGAGGTGTACCGCGTGCGAGGCCGCGGCTATCGTCTCTCGCAACCCGTGTCGCTCCTCGACGCGCGAGCGATCGCGCAACACGCAGGCGGTGCGGCTGAGCGCTTTTCGATCGAAGTCGTCGATGTGGCCGCCTCGACCAACACGCTGCTCGCCCGGCGCGCCGCGGCCGGTGCCCCGGGCGGCACCGTCATCGCGGCGGAACGCCAGGAGAGCGGCCGCGGGCGCATGGGCAGGCCGTGGCACTCCGGCCTCGGCGGCGGCATCACGTTTTCTCTCCTGTGGCGATTCGAGCAGGGCGCGAGCGCGCTCGCGGGACTGAGCCTCGGCGCAGGCGTCGCGGTCATCCGCGCGCTGGAAAAGCTCGGCGGGCGCGACGTCCAACTGAAGTGGCCCAACGACGTCGTATGGTGCGGGGGAAAGCTCGCGGGCATCCTCATAGAGCTTCAGGGCGATGCGCTCGGGCCGAGTGCGGTGGTCGTCGGCATCGGGCTCAACGTGCGGCTCTCCGACGCCGTTCGCAGCCGCATCGACCAGCCGGTCGCGGACCTCGAAACGGCGTGCGGATGCGCGATCGACCGCAGCACCGTGCTCGGCGTCGTTCTCGCGGAGCTCGCGACGGTGCTCGACGCTTTTTCGCGCGAGGGTTTCGCTCCGCTGCGCGTCGAGTGGGAGAGCTATCACGCGCATCAGGGCAAAGCCGTCGCTTTGAAGCTGCCCGACGGACGCACGCACGAAGGCGTAGCGCGCGGCGTGGGAGACGACGGTGCGCTCCTTTTCGACCAGGGCGGCGCGATACGCAGGCTCCAGAGCGGCGAGCTCATCCCGAGTGAAACGAATGCCGATGCTGCCGCAAGCCTGGGCGCGAAGCGGATGCGGAGGCGCGCGTGAACATCCTCGCGATCGACGCCGGCAATACGCGCATCAAATGGGGCGTGAACGCAGCGGGACTGTGGCGCGCGCAGGGCGCCATCGCGACCGCGGACACGCACGGTCTGCGCGAAGCGCTCCCGCATGACGGAGGCGTAGAGCGCATCGTGATCGCAAACGTCGCCGGCGACCGGGTCGCGCGCGACATCGCGGCTGCCTTACCGTCGGGCGCCACGCCGCATTGGGTCGTCAGCAGCAAAGAGCAGTGCGGCGTGCGCAGCGGCTATGCCGAGCCGGAAAGACTCGGCGCCGACCGCTGGGCGGCGCTGATCGGCGCCCGCCATCTCTACCCCGGCGCCTGCGTGGTCGTAAATGCCGGAACCACGATGACCGTCGATGCGCTCTCCGCCGAATCGATTTTTCTCGGCGGGATCATCGTGCCGGGTTTCGAGCTGATGCGAAGCGCGCTCGCAGCCAACACGGCACAACTCGCGCTGCGCGAAGGCGGTTTTCGCTTTTTTCCCGACGACACGGGGGACGCAATCGCGAGCGGCGCGCTCAATGCGCTCGCAGGCGCGGTGGACCGGATGTGCCGCTACGTTGCGGAAACCGGCGAAGGCGATCCGGTCCTCGTCATCTCCGGCGGCAATGCGCCGATGCTGGAGCCTCTGCTGAACGGCCGCGCGCAACTGGTGGATAATCTCGTCCTCGAGGGATTGGTGCATATCGGTGAGCGATGTCCGAGCGAAAACAAGTGAGCCTGCGGTTGATACTGGTCATGCTGATCGTGGCCAATATCATGTTCTTCGCCTATACCGCGCTCACGCCCGACACGCGCGCTCAGGCCGGCACGCGCATCGAAGAGCTGCAGATCAATCCCGGACGCATCAAGCTCATGGGGACCGCCACGCGCGGGCCCGGCAGTCAGGCGGGCGCGAAAAGCGACAAGTATCGCGCGTGCGTGGAGTGGGGACCTTTCTCCGGCGCTGACGTCGCCAAGGCCGACAGCGCGCTCGCCCGGCTGTCACTGCCTCGGCCGCCGGTGCAGCGGCCCCTGAGCGAAGCGGGCGGCACGAAGCGCTTCGCCTTTTTCGTCCGCGAGCCCGATGCGGCGATCGTCGCGCAGATCGCGGAGCTGCAGCGTGGATTCCCGGGAACGGAGATCAAGGCGGGGCCCTGCCCCTGAGGGCTACCGTCACTCCTTCAGGCCGCCGCGGATGGCGCCGAGCAGTGCCGTCGTAGACGTCTGATGAACGAACGGGATGGAATGGACGGCGCCGCCCCAGCTTTCCACCTCTTTCGACCCCACGATGTCCCGCGGGCACCAGTCACCGCCTTTCACCAGCACGTCGGGCTTCAGCGCGAGGATGAGCTCGAGCGGCGTGTCCTGATCGAACCACGTCACGAGGCTCACCGCTTCGAGCGCGGCCACCACGGCAGCGCGATCGGATAGCCGGTTGAGCGGCCGGTCGTCGCCTTTACCGAGACGGCGCACCGACTCGTCGGCGTTGAGCGCGACGACCACGCTCGCACCGAGGTGACGCGCCTGCGCGAGGTAGGTGACGTGCCCGCGGTGGAGGATGTCGAAAACGCCGTTGGTGAAGACGAGCGGGCGGGGCAGCGCGCCCGCACGGGCCGCGGCGTCACCCGGGGGGCAGATCTTCGATTCGAATGCGGGCGTGGGATACACGAGCCCGTGCTCAGCAGGCAGCGCCTGCAGATGCGCTCAGTCGCGGTATTCGAACATGCGAACGACGCGCTTCACGCCGCTCGTGGTGCGCGCGACTTCGGTCGCGGCGTCGGCTTCCTTGCGCGTGACGATGCCGAAGAGATAGACCGTGCCGTCGTCGCTCACGACCTTCACGTGCAGGGGATTGAACCTGCGCGCGTCGATCATGCGCGTCTTGACCTTGGTGGTGAGC
>CAZULX010000018.1:0-3584 GCA_964621335.1 uncultured Streptomycetaceae bacterium | reverse complement strand
CGACGGCGCGGCAACGATCACCCTGCCCGCGAAAAAGCGCGTCATCGCATCGCGGCTCGACTTAACCGGCGAGCATTTCTCGCGGATACTCCACGATCTGTCCTCGGCACGCCTGATCCGGGTCGACGGTCCACAGGTCATCATTCCGGACGTCCAAAGGCTGCGCACCTACCGCGAGCGGCCGGTATCAAAGCCGCAGCAACGTTGATCTGCATCAAGTCTCGCTATTCGCGGGCACGTAAGATCGTGCCCGTAGAGACCCACTTGCGAGGAAACACATGGGACAGATTCTGATTGCAGCCGCGGCGTTCATCGCGATGTGCGCCATCACGATAGCCAGCGTCGCCGGCGCAGCGTAGGCGGTCGCTCCGCTGCCTGTACTTGCGTCAGACGATACGGCTTAAGGGAAGCTCGAAAAGCCTGATGCGGTCCGAGGGGCGCGCGATTTCGGCGTTGGCCGCGCGTATTGCCGTGACGAGCGTCTCGAGCGGCGCTTCGTCCTCGAAACCGATCATCATGACTGCATTGGTGCTCGCGTAAGTGCCGCTGCCGAGGTGCGGCTCGGTGCCGCGGCCTTTGCCCTGCGCGTTGTCCCAGCGCGTGTAGTAGTCGATGCCGCAGCTTTTCAGCATTTTCAGCACCTGCGGCGTATGCCATTCGGTGTGGACCACGAAAGCCATTTTCATTCTCGCCGATCTCCCTTGCTGCGGTGAATCTCCCGATCGTCATCCATGAGGATACCGAGCGCGGGTCCTTCGAGGTCCTCGAACTGCCCGCGTTGGAGCGCCCACCAGAAAATTGCGCCGATCGCAAACGCCAGCGCGATCGACAGCGGCACCAGCAGATAGAGTATGTCCACCGTCTAGCTCTCCGGGGCGGTATGCGCGGCTCGAACGGCGTGACGCACTTTGCTCGGAAGCAGGTTGACGATGCGCTGGTGCAGGACCTCGAACTCGCGCCGCCGCCGCACCCCGAAGAGGGGATCCTCGTCGGCGAGAAACGACTCGCCGATCTCGCGCCACTCGGCCTCGGGCAGCGCCGCGCGCGGGTCTTCGAGCAAAGCCTCCTCCTTGCGCATGTGCTCCCGCAGCATCTCGGCGTACACGTCGAGCGCGGTGCGCAGATTGCGCAAGGCATCGGGCGCCCCGGCCTGATACAGCACCAGCAGGCGATGGAGCTCGCGCAGCGTCTGCGCGTCGGTGTGATGCTCGCTTCGCAGCTGCGCGATGGTGTGGTCGAGCTCGCGCGTGCGACGGCGCACCGCGAAAAACCAATGCTGCTCCTCTTTCGGATGGTGCAGCCGGCACTGGAAATCGTCGATGTAATAGAGCGCGAGGGCGAGGAGATGAAACTCGGGCTCGTTGTGGCCCGCGGCGATGTCGTCGAGCAAATGCGTGAGGAGCTCGATCACTTCTCCGAGAGCGCGGTGCTCCTCCCGGATCGTGTCGGTCGCGATGCGCCTGTAGTCGACTGCAACTGGGGGGTTCACTTGGGGCCTCTCCATGTCGTGGTTATCCGGACTGTGCCACCAGGCGACGGTGCCGGTCTTGACTTGCATCAATGCCGCCTTCCGCCCTGACCAGACGCAGCGCATTGACGACGACCACCAGCGACGAGGCCGACATGCCGATCGCGGCGAGGAGCGGGGTCACCAGACCCGCAGCGGCGAGCGGCAGCGCAACGGCGTTGTAAAGGGTCGCCCAAGCGAGGTTCTGCCGCACCACCCGCATCGTGCGCCGGGCGTGCGCCGCGGCAATGCCCAGCGGTGCGAGCCGATCGCCGACGAGCACCACGTCCGCGCTCGCCTGCGCGAGGTCCGCTCCGCTCGACAGCGCGACGGATACCTGCGCCTGCGCGAGCACCGGCGCGTCGTTGACCCCGTCACCGATCATCGCCACCACCGCGCCTTCGCGCTGCAGCCCGCGAACGAAAGCGACCTTGTACTCCGGGGTCGCGCCGCCGCGTGCGACGCGTATGCCGAGCTCGGCGGCGAGGCGCTGCACGCGCGCCGGGCGGTCTCCCGAGAGCATGCACACCGTCGCGCCGCGCGCGTGCAGGTCGGAGACGAGCCTGCGCGCGTCGCGGCGCACCGTGTCCCCCAGCGTGAGGACGGCGATCCAGCCCTGTTCGTCGCCGAGTGTTACCGCAGTCACCTCGTCGCTCACGAGCGCGAGCACGTCGGGCGGTGGGAGACCGTGCAGCGCGCCCACGAATTGCGCCGTGCCGATGCGCAGCCGCGTGCCGTCGACCCGGCCTTCGACGCCGCCGCCGGGGACGTTCGAGAGCCCGCTCGTCGCGTTGCCGCCGTGTCCCCGCGCCGCTTCGACGATCGCCTTGCCGATGGGATGCTCCGAGCTCGCCTCGAGCGCCGCCGCGAAGCGCAGACACGCGTTCAGGGAATGCTCGCCGAGCGGTATCACGCCGACCAGCGTCATCTCACCCGAAGTAAGGGTCCCGGTCTTGTCGAAGACGTAGTGCGTCGCTTTGGCGAGCGTCTCCAGCGCGTGGCCGCGCGTCACCAGCACGCCCTGGCGATACAACGCGCCGGTCGCTGCGGTGAGCGCCGCGGGCGTCGCGAGCGACAGCGCGCACGGGCAGCTCACGACCAGGATCGCGATGGTGATCCACAAAGCCCGCGCGGGATCGATCACGTACCACACCCCCGCCGCGGCGATCGAAAGCACCAGCACCATCGCGACGAAGACCGCCGCAGCGCGGTCCGCCATGAGCGCGATGCGCGGCTTCTCGCTTTGCGCGCGGTCCATGAGGCGCACGATCCCGGAGAGCACGCTCTCCTCCCCCACGCGCTCGACGCGCACCACGAGCGGGCTGTGCTTGTTGAGCGAGCCGCCGATGACGCGCGCGCCCGGTTTTTTCCAGACCGAGCGCGATTCGCCCGTCAGCAGCGATTCGTCGGCGGAACCCTCTCCGTCGAGCACCACGCCGTCGGCGGGAATCGCGGCGCCGGGACGCACGAGCACGAGATCTGCGGGACGCAGGGCCGCCGCGGGCACCTGCTCGCGCACGAGCGGATCGGGGAAGCGGTCGAGACGCTCGGCGAAGGCGGGCACGAGCTTCACCAGCCTCTCCTGCTCCTCCGAAGCTTTCGCCCGCGCGCCCATTTCGAGCCATCGCGCACCCAGGAGGAGAAACACGAACATCGTGATCGAATCGAAGTAGACGTCACCCGAGGCGCGCAGCGTCGCTGCCGCGCTCGCAGCGAAAGCCGCGAGGATGCCGGCAGCGATCGGGATGTCCATGACTATTCGCCTGCGCGCAATCTCGCGCCACGCGCCGACGTAAAAAGGCATCGCCGCCCAGGCGACCACGGGCGCCGTCAGGAGGAGGCCGGCGATGCGCATCAACTGCTCGATATCGGGCGTCATCGTGCCTTCGGCGACATAGACCGGAACCGCATACATCATCACCTGCATCATGCCGAAGCCGGCGACGAAGAGCCGCCACAGGAGGTTGCGGCGCTCCCGGCGCAGGCCGTCGTCGGCGCGGGCGCCGTCGTAGGGCTGCGCGGAGTAACCGAGCGCGTCGATCGCGGCGAGGATCGCCGAGAGTTGCGTCTCGCGGGA
>CAZULX010000017.1:0-5737 GCA_964621335.1 uncultured Streptomycetaceae bacterium | reverse complement strand
AACGGCCGGCTCACGCCGGCCGTGTTGGTTTTGGCGTAAACTAAGCGCCCCGGGTATATTATTCGCGAACAGTATCGCCGCGCTACCCCACAGGGCGCCCCGCAGCCCGGGCTGTTAGGTCGGCGCATCGATGCGGCTGCGTATCCTGATCCCGTAGAGCGCGCCCGCCGCGGCGACCGCCGCGAGCGGCAGCGTGATCGCCCATTGCGTCGCGGTCACGCCGCCCGCGATGGCGAGCGTGGCGAACTGCGTCGTCTTTCCGGTGAGGAAGCAGATGTTGAGCGCCTGCACGATGATCACCGGCTGCACCCCGGCCGCGAGGTAGTACACGACGAGCGGCGGTGCCGCGACGTTGGCCGTGCCTTCGCTCAGGCCCGCGAGCAGGCCGAACGCGGCGCCGAAGGGGCGGCGGTGGTCGCGAACGAGCTTCGACTCGCCGCGTCCGATGCGTTCGAGGTTGAGATACACGACGATCACGACCGCGAGCAGAAGCGCATACGGAAACTCCGGGAACGCGATGAAAAGCCGCGTACCGACAGCGGCGCCGGCGACCATGTAGAGCGGCATCATCCAGAAC
This sequence comes from uncultured Streptomycetaceae bacterium, assembly GCA_964621335.1. Lineage (GTDB taxonomy): Bacteria > Pseudomonadota > Gammaproteobacteria > Burkholderiales > SG8-41 > JAQGMV01. Next base: position 5,160 of record CAZULX010000017.1, on the reverse strand, counting down.
TCCGCGAGCGCCTGACGCAGGTGGCCGCTGCGCACGAGGCTCGCGGCGACGGTCGCGATGCACGGCAGGAGCACGATGATGACTGCGGTGCGGATGTCGGTGACGACCGCGATGAGCGGCGTCGCCAGCGTCGGAAAACCGAGACCGAGGGCGCCTTGCACCACGCCGGAGACGATCATCACTGCGACGATCCACGCGATCAGCGCGGGCGTCAGGGATTCGAAGCCGGGCATGGGATTGAAGGCTCTCTTTCGAAGGCGCGTAGTTTGCCACGGCAGGATGATTCAACTACGATCGACGCAACAACAAAGGGCGAGGAAGCGATGGCCATCCAGGAGAATCCCTATCTTCCGCCGTCGTCGCGAGTCGCCGACGCAATTGCACCCGACGGTAACTACATCGAAGGCGGCCGCGCCGTGCCGGTCGGTCACAGCGCGTCTTGGATCGGCACCGGCTGGAGGATTTTTCGGCGCCAAATCGGCGTGTGGATACTCCTCGCAATCGTATTCGCGCTCATCCTCCTCGCGCTTTTCGTGGTCCCGATACTCGGGCAGTTCGCAGTGACGCTGCTCATGCCGGTGTTCGTCGCCGGGATGATGGCCGGAAGCCGGAAAGTCGAAGCGGGTGAGGATCTCGAGCTTGCCGATCTTTTCGCCGGCTTCCGCCGCAACACCGGCGCGCTGCTCCTGATCGGCGTGATCGGGTTCGGACTGACGATGGCGGTATTGATTCCGGCCATGCTGCTGACCGGCGCGGGCGCAATGCTCACCGCCATGATTGGGGGGACGCCCGAAGCCGCAGGCGCCGGCGTGCTCGTCGGTTTCCTCGTTTTCTTCGCGCTCGTCATTCCCATCAACATGGCGATCTGGTTCGCTCCTGCGCTCGTCATGTTCCATGAGCAGCCGGCGCCGCGCGCGATGCTGCAAAGTTTCAGGGGCTGCCTGAAGAACCTCGTTCCGTTCCTCCTCTACGGCGTGATTCTTTTCGTGCTCGCGATATTCGCGTCGATCCCGTTCGGCCTCGGTTGGTTCGCGCTCGGTCCCGTGGTCGTGGGGTCGGTGTACGCCGCGTACCGGGACATCTACACCGGGCGCTAGACGCGCGCCGCGGCCGCGACATGGCTTACACGCCGGCGGCGCCCGCCCCGCACGGGCTCGACACGCTGCGCTCGATCACCACGCCGGAAGGCGTCGAGCTCCACCTGCGCCTGGCGGGACCGGTGCCGCGGGCGTGCGCGTGGGCGATCGACCTCGCGCTGCGGGCCGTCATCATGGTCGTTCTGCTGGTGCTGTTTTCGGCGCTCGCCGGCATGGGCGTCGGCATTCTGCTGATCGCCGCATTTTTCCTCGAGTGGCTGTACCCTGCGTTTTGCGAAGTGCACTTCGACGGCGCGACGCCGGGAAAGAAAGCGCTGGGGCTGCGCGTCGTGAGCGACGACGGCACGCCCGTGCAGCCGGCCGCGGCGGTCGTGCGTAACCTTCTTCGCGCCGTCGATTTCCTTCCGTTCTGCTACGGCCTGGGGCTCCTTTCGATGCTCGTCAACCGCGAGTTCAAGCGTCTCGGCGACCTCGTCGCCCAGACCGTGGTCGTCCATCGCGAAGAGCCGCGCGCCGAAGCCGCGATTCCCGCCGCCGCACCGCGCGCGCCGGCGTTCCCGCTCACCACGGACGAAGCGCGCGCGATACTCGATTACGCCGAGCGGGTCCCCGAGTTGACGCCCGAGCGTGCCGACGAGCTCGCGCTCATCGCGGAGCCGCTGGTCGCCGGCACGGGCAGCGGGGCACGCGAGCGACTGCTGGCGGTTGCTAACCACCTGCTCGGGCGCACGCCGCGATGAAGCAGCAGGCATTCGAGGACCGCTATCGCCCGGAGTGGGACGCTCTGGAGCGCTGGCTGCACAGCCCTTCAAAGCGAAAGAACGCCGAAGCGCGGAACACGGGTTTCGCCGAAAGCGAGTTGCCGCAGCGCTACCGGCGCCTGTGCCACCAGCTTGCGCTCGCGCGCGACCGCCGCTACGGCACGCAGGTGGTCGAGCGCCTGCACCGGCTCGCGATCGAGATCCACCAGGTCCTGTACGGCGCGCGGGGCGAGCGGCGCACCGGCTGGCTCGCCTATGCGTACGGCGGTTTCGCGCGGCGCGTAAGGCGCGAGTGGCGCGTGGTCCTCGCCGCGACGCTCCTTTTCGGCGTTCCGTTCATCGGCATGCTGGTATTGACGCGTACCGTCCCCGAGGCGGTGCATTACGTGCTTCCGGCGGCACAGATTGCCCAGTTCGAAGAGATGTACGGTGCGAGCGCGGAGCGTCTGGGGCGCCGCGGCGCCGATTCGGATTTCGCGATGTTCGGCTACTACATCTTCAACAACGTGCGCATCGCTTTCCAGATGTTCGCCGGGGGGCTCCTGTTCGCTCTGGGGACGCTCGTCTTTCTCCTTTTCAACGGGGTCCTGCTGGGCTCGGTCGCAGGCTATGTCGTGGCCGCGGGCTACGGCGAGTCGTTCTACTCGTTCGTCTCCGGCCACAGCGCGCTCGAGCTGACGGGCATCGTGCTCGCGGGTGCGGCGGGACTGAAGCTGGGCGTTGCGCTGATCGCGCCGGGCACGCTCGCGCGGAAGCAGGCGCTCGTGGCGGCCGGACGCGAGGCCGCGGGGATCATGTACGGCGTCGCCGCGATGCTTTTCGCCGCCGCTTTCGTCGAGGCTTTCTGGTCGCCGCGGACTTTCGCTCCCGGCGTGAAGTATGCGGTGGGCGCTGCGATGTGGCTCGCGGTGCTCGCTTACTTCGCTTACGCCGGGCGGGCACGTGGAGCTTGAGCGGCTCGCGCTGCATCTGCGCCGCCGCTCCCCCTGGGAAGCGGTCGACCTCGGCTGCGCGATGGCGCGGCGGTGGTGGCGGCCGGTCCTCGCCGCATGGCTGACGATCTACCTCGGAGCGGCCGTGCTGGTGCACGTCGTGTTCGGAGCGAATCAGTTCGCGGCGGTCATGATGTTGTGGTGGCTGAAACCGGTTTTCGACCGCGCGGTGCTCGAGGTGCTGGCGAAATCGGTGTTCGGAGAGCGCCCACGCGTCCCCGAAGTGCTCGGCGCCGTCGTGCGCTCACCGGGTCTGATCGCGAGCCTCACGCTGTATCGCTTCGACCTCGCACGCTCCTTCGACCTTCCGGTGTGGCATCTCGAGCGCCTGCGGGGCAGCGCTGCGAGCGCACGCGCGCGCGCGCTCCACGGCCGCAGCCGGCGCCACGCGGTGTGGACGACGATCGTTTTCCTGCACTTCGAAGGCGTGATCCTTCTCTCGCTGTGGGGCGCGATCGATCTCCTCACGCCGGCGCCTTACAGCGGGGAGTTCAGCCTGATGTCGATATTCGCGCACGAGACGCCGCTGTGGCAGCAATGGCTGCAAACGGGTTTCTACGTCGTCACGGTATCGCTGCTAGAGCCGTTCTACGTCGCGGCCGGGTTCGCGCTGTACCTCAACCGGCGCACGCAGCTCGAAGCGTGGGACGTCGAGCTCGCGCTGCGGCGATTCGCGAGCCGCACGACTGAGCGCCCGCGCGCGGCAGCGCTCGCTGCCATGCTCCTGCTCGTAGTCGCGCTCGTAACGCCGGCCATCGATACCGCACACGCCGCCGAGGCCGACCCCGCAGCGGCGCGGGGAGCGGTGCAGGAGATCCTGAAAGGGCCGGAATTCGCGCGCCACCGCGACGTGACGCGCCTGCGGTACACCGGCTCGGGTTGGGGCGGTGATTCCAGTGCACCCGCTGAAGCGAAGGCGCCGTTCGGCGGCAGTATCGCCGAGATCGCTCGCGTGCTGATGTGGATCGCCGCCGCCGCGGCCGTCATCGCCGCGCTTTACTACGCGCGCCGTTATTGGCCTGCATGGACCGCGGATCCTCGCGTCGCACGTGCGCCGCCGAAGACGCTTTTCGGCCTCGACATCGCACCCGAATCGCTGCCGGAGGACGTAGGCGCCTCGGCCCTAGCGCTTGCGCAGTCGGGCCTCGCGCGCGAAGCCCTCGGGCTCCTGTATCGCGGCGCGCTCTCGGCGCTCGTTGCGGGAGGCGCACTTCATGTCGAGGCTGGCGACACCGAAGGCGATTGCGTCCGGCGCCTCGCTTCGGACGGCGTGCCCGCGCGGGCCACTTATTTCGCCGCGCTCGTTGCAGCCTGGCAGAGCGCGGCGTATGCCGGGCGCATTCCCGAAGCGCACGTCGTGGAAGCGCTTTGCGGCGACTGGCGCGCCCACTTCGGTCCGGCGCCGGCGGCATGAGGCGCCACCTCACCTTCGCGGCACTGGCGATCGTCATCGCCGCGCTCGGCGCGTGGTTCTACGCGAATTTCGAGCGCGTCACCGAGCGCGAGCACGTCGGTTTCAGCGGGGAAGCGGCGCGTAACCCGCTGCTCGCGCTCACCCGGCTGATGGCGCGGATGGGTCTGGAATCGCGCGCGATCGGGAGTGCCGCCGCCCTCGACAAGCTGGAAGCCGGCGCGGCTCTCGTGCTCCCGCGAGGACGCGCCGGTTATACCACCGAGCGTGCGTCGCGCCTGCGCTCGTGGGTCGACGCAGGCGGCCATCTCATCGTCGAAGCCGAAGGGCCGGGGAGCCGCGATACCGTGCTCCACGCGCTGCAGGTGAGCGCGACAGCAGGAGCGGGGAAAGCCAGGGCGCAGCCCGCCGAGATCAGGCTCCCGCACGCCGCTAAGCCGCTGCGCGTGCAGATGGCGCCCGCCGTCACCCTCGCGGACTTCGACCGGTCGGGACGCACCGGTTACGCCGCGAGCGACGACGCCGGAACGCTGCTGCTGCACCGCGCTCTCGGCCGCGGGCACGTGACCGTGCTGCCGTCCTTCTACTTCATGACCAACCTCGCCATAGGCGAGCACGACCACGCGCAGCTCGCGTGGGAAATCGTGCGCTTCGTCCCGGGCACGCGACTGGTTGCGATCGCCCCGCGCCTTACGCGCCCTTCGATCTTCGGCTGGCTCGCGGAGGAGGCGCGCGAGGCGCTCATCGCGGCGGCGGCGCTCCTCCTGCTATGGCTGTGGCGCGCGGCAACGCGCTTCGGCCCGATCGTGGCCGAACCGTCGCCGGAACGCCGGCGCCTGCTCGACCACCTGCGCGCGAGCGGACGCTATCTGTGGCGCGCGGGCGCGGCGCCTCGGCTC
>CAZULX010000016.1:0-5070 GCA_964621335.1 uncultured Streptomycetaceae bacterium | reverse complement strand
TGAGCTCAAAGGGGCGGAGCGAGCAAGGCGAGCCGAAGGAAGGGAGGATCACGGAGGGAAACCTTGGTTTCCTTCCGTGTCGTTTACCGGTCGCGGCGTGCCGGTAGGCTGCCAAGCGTTAGCGAGGTGCCGCGGCGAGGGAAACCTAGGTTTCCCTCTGAGGTGTTTACTGGCACTGGAAGCGCGGGCAAGGATCGCTTGGCCGAAGCACCTAAACGATGTTTAGGTGAGTAATCCCACCCAGAATGTCTTTGCCTTTGGCTTCCTTGCTGTTGAGTTTTATCATCAGCCGCAGCTCGTTCACCGAGTCCGCGTTGCGCAGCGCGTCCTCGTAACTGATCGAGCCGTTATCGTAGAGGTCGAAAAGGTGCTGGTCGAAAGTCTGCATCCCGAGCTCGCGCGACTTCCCCATGATCTGCTTGATCTCGTGCACGTCGCCTTTGAAGATGAGGTCCGAGATGAGGGGCGTGTTCAGCATGATCTCGACCGCGGCGCAGCGGCCTTTGCCGTCCTTCAGCGGTATCAGCCGCTGCGCGATGAAAGCGCGGATGTTGAGCGACAGGTCCATGAGGAGCTGCTGCTTGCGGTCCTCCGGGAAGAAATTGATGATGCGATCGAGCGCCTGGTTGGAGCTGTTCGCGTGCAGCGTCGCCATGCACAAGTGGCCGGTTTCGGAGAACTCGATGGCGTGCTCCATCGTCTCGCGGTCGCGGATCTCGCCGATCAGGATCACGTCGGGCGCCTGGCGCAGCGCGTTCTTCAGTGCGGCCTGCCACGATTCGGTGTCGACACCTATATCGCGCTGCGTCACGACGCAGTTCTTGTGGTCGTGCACGTATTCGACCGGGTCTTCGACGGTGATGATGTGGCCATAGCTGTTCTCGTTGCGATAGCCGACCATCGCCGCCAGCGAAGTCGATTTACCCTGGCCCGTGCCGCCGATCATGATCACGAGCCCGCGTTTCATCATGCAGATCTCGCGCAGCACCTGCGGCAGGTTAAGGTCCTCGAATTTCGGAATCGTCGTGTTGATCTTGCGCAGAACCATGCCGACGCGGCCCTGCTGCAGGAAGGCGCTGACGCGAAAGCGGCCGATCCCGCCCGGGCTCACGGCGAAGTTGCTTTCCTTGGTCGCCTCGAACTCGGCCGCCTGCTTGTCGTTCATCACCGCGCGTGCGATCTCCGCGGTGTGCTGCGGCGAGAGCGGCTGGTTCGCGACGGGTGAGACGCGCCCGTCGATCTTGATCGCGGGCGGGAAGCCCGCGGTGATGAAGAGATCCGACGCGTTCTTCGCCACCATGGCGCGCAGCAAGTCCTGCATGAACTTGAGTGCCTGGTCTCTTTCCACGTCCTCTCCCTGACTCCCGGCCGCCCTCGAGCTGCCGGCCTACCTGAAGTTGTCTTTGTTGGCTGCGCGCGCACGCCCTTCGTCGACTGCGATCACGTTGCGCTTCACGAGGTCGAGCATGCACTGGTCGAGGGTCTGCATGCCGAATCCCTGTCCGGTCTGGATCGCGGAGTACATCTGCGCGACCTTGTTCTCGCGGATCAGGTTGCGGATCGCAGGCGTGCCGATCATGATCTCGTGCGCGGCGACCCGCCCCGAGCCGTCCTTGGTCTTGATGAGAGTCTGCGAGATCACCGCGCGCAGCGATTCCGACAGCATCGAGCGCACCATCTCTTTCTCCTCGGCCGGAAAGACGTCGATGATCCGGTCTATGGTCTTGGCGGCGGAGCTCGTGTGGAGCGTTCCGAAAACCAGGTGGCCCGTTTCGGCGGCGGTCATCGCAAGACGTATCGTCTCGAGGTCGCGCATCTCGCCCACCAGGATCACGTCCGGGTCTTCGCGCAGCGCGGCGCGCAGCGCGTTCGCGAACGAGAGGGTGTGCGGTCCGACCTCACGCTGGTTGATGAGGCATTTCTTCGCTTCGTGCACGAACTCGATCGGGTCCTCGACCGTGAGGATGTGGCCGTGCTCGTTCTCGTTGATGTAGTTCACGATCGCTGCGAGCGTAGTCGACTTGCCCGAGCCCGTCGGGCCCGTGACGAGCACCATGCCTCGCGGCTGGTCGGCGATCTCCGCGAAGATCTTCGGGGCCTTGAGCTCTTCGAGCGAAAGCACGCTCGACGGGATGATCCGGAACACCGCGCCGGCGCCGCGCTGCTGCACGAAAGCGTTCACGCGGAAGCGCGCGAGGTTGGGGATCGCAAACGAAAAATCGCACTCCAGGTTCTCTTCGTAGAACTTGCGCTGCCCGTCGTTCATGATGTCGTACACCATGGCGTGCACGTCTTTGTGCTCGAGCGGCGGCAGGTTGATGCGGCGGACATCGCCGTGCACCCGGATCATAGGCGGCAGGCCCGCCGAGAGATGGAGGTCCGAAGCTTTGTTCTTGACCGTGAAGGCGAGAAGTTCGGAGATATCCATTTATAATTTCTCCACAGCGGCAGTGGTGGCGCGGGATCTAAGGAGTCCCACGTAAGGCGTTGATTTTACGCCTTCTCCAGCCAACCTGAAAATTATGACAACTATCGCTCTCAACTTGCAAGCCGCTCGCGAGCGGATCGAACGCGCCGCTGAGCGCAACGGGCGGCCAGCCTCCGGGATAACGCTGCTCGCCGTGAGCAAAACCTTCCCCGCATCATATATCGAAGAGGCGGTCAACGCCGGACAGCGGGCTTTTGGCGAGAGCTACGCGCAGGAAGCCGTGAAAAAAATCACGGCGGTGGCGCACCTCGGTCTCGAATGGCATTTCATAGGCCCTGTCCAGAGCAACAAGACGCGGCTGATCGCGGAGCACTTCAGGTGGGTGCACGCAATCGACCGCGAGAAGATCGCAGCCCGCTTGAACGATGCCCGGTCCGAGGGCCTCGACCCTCTGGACGTCTGCATACAGGTGAACGTGAGCGGCGAAGGCAGCAAGAGCGGGGTCGCGCCCGGGGAAGAACGGCGGCTCGCCGAAGCGATCGCCGCCCTGCCGCGTCTGCGGCTGCGCGGGTTGATGGCGATTCCCGAGCCCACGCCCGACGCAGGGCTCCAACGCAGGCGCTACGCGCGGCTTCGCGAGATGAAAGAGGCGCTCGCCGCTGCGGGTCACGCGCTCGACACCTTGTCCATGGGCATGTCGGACGACCTCGAGTCGGCTATCGCCGAAGGCGCGACCATCGTCCGTGTCGGCACGGCCATCTTCGGCCCCCGTGAGACACTATAGATACGTCGTGGCGGTGTAGATCTATGAAACTTTCCTTTGTGGGGGGCGGCAACATGGCGCGGGCGCTCGTCGCCGGGCTGCTCAAGAAGGGCTGGCAGCCGGGCGACATCCGGGTCGTCGAAATCGACGCCGGCGCCCGCGAGCGCCTCCAGCGCGAGCTTGGGGTGGCGGCTCACGCGAGCCTCGCGGAGGGGGTGGCGGCGGCCGACTGCGTCGTGCTCGCCGTGAAGCCGCAACAGATGCGCGAGGTCGCGTGGAACCTCGCGCCGCTCGCCGGGGAGGCGCTCGTCGTCACCATAGCCGCAGGCATACGCCACTCGGACCTCACGCGCTGGCTGGGCGGCCATTCGCGGGTGGTCCGCGCAATGCCGAATACGCCCGCGCTCGCGCTGGCCGGGATCACGGGCCTGTATGCCCCGCAGGCGGTGACGCAGGCCGATCGCGACCACGCGGCGCAGATACTCGGCGCAGCCGGCGCGACGCTCTGGGTGGAGCGCGAGGAGCAGATGGACGGCGTGACCGCGGTCTCGGGCAGCGGCCCGGCATACGTCTTCTATTTCATCGAAGCCCTCGAGAAGGCCGCGGCCGAGCTCGGCTTCGACCAGGACGCCGCGCGCACCCTCGCGCTGGAGACGTTTCGCGGCGCGGTCAAGCTCGCGGGCGAAAGCGCCGAGCCCGCGGCGATATTGCGCGAACGGGTGACTTCCAAAGGTGGAACGACCGAGCGCGCGCTCGCGGAGCTCGAGAAGAGCGCGGTGGGCGCCTCTATCGTGCGCGCGGTCCATGCCGCGGCCGAGCGCTCGCGCGAGCTGGGCGCCGCGCTCGGGAGCGACGAACCGCAGGCGAGGGCGCTCTGATGCTCACCAACGCGCTCATCTTCCTGATCGAAACGGTCGCATGGCTGTTCACGCTGGCGCTGCTCCTGCGTTTCCTCATGCAGTGGGCCCGCGCGGCGCAGCGCAACCCGGTGTCCGACTTCGTGAACGCGCTCACCGACTTCGCGGTGAAGCCCGCGCGGCGGGTGATTCCGGGGCTGTGGGGGCTCGATCTCGCCACGCTCGTGCTGGCGTGGCTGGTGCAGTTCGTCGAGCTCTTTCTCGTCCTGCAGTTGCGCGGCGTCGAGCTGGGCCCGGCGGCGGGCCAGGCGATCCTGGCGATCGTGCTCCTCGCCGGCATCAATCTGGTGCGCCTCGTCCTGTACATCGTGATCGCCGTCGTCATCGTCCAGGCGGTGCTGTCGTGGATCAATCCTTACAGCCCGATCGCGCCGCTTCTGAACGCCCTCACGCGCCCACTGCTGCGGCCGCTGCAGCGCCGCATCCCCATGGTGGCGAACGTCGATCTCTCCCCGCTCGTCATCATCATCATCTGCCAATTGTTGCTGATGGTCCCCGTCGCCTATCTCGAAGGCGTCCTAACCAAGCTGCTTTAAACAGCGGAGCGATCGAGAGAGCGCCGGAGGAAGGGAGGTAACGGAGGGAGACCTTTCGGTTTCCCTCTTGTTCGTTCACCGCCGCAGAGCGAACGAGCGTCAGTCCCGAGTCCCCGCGTCCGGGCCCTCGCCCGGCGCGGGTGAATTCTCGGGATCTCGCGAGTAAAGCTCGATCGCTCTGAACACGAGAGAAAGGCCGACCCAGCCGGCGAGAATGACGATGGGCACCGCGAGCACCAGCGGCCACACGATGCCGACCGTCATGAGCGCGATCAGCGCCGCGCCGCTGCCGGCCATCATGCCGGCTTCGGTGCGTCCGAGGACGCGGCGGTTGGCGATCGCGGCGCCGACCGTATGCCCGAGGCGCAGCGCGCCTGCGGCCGCGCGCACCGCGCTCCCCGTCCCGCGCCCCGACCTGCGCCGGCG
>CAZULX010000015.1:0-5036 GCA_964621335.1 uncultured Streptomycetaceae bacterium | reverse complement strand
TTGTAGTAGGCGTCCGCAAGCTTCGGGTCGAGCTCGATCGCCATGTTGAAGTCGGCGATCGCGCGGTCGTGATTGTCCTGGCTCGCCCACTCGGCGCCGCGGTTGTGGTACGCCTTGGCGAGGTCGGGGCGGTCGAGACTGCCGTACTCGATCACCCGCGTGCACACCTGGATCGCGAGCTCCGGATTGCCGGTGACGCCGCCGCATTGCGGCTGCTGCTCGGCCGCATGCGCGGACGGGAGGAGCAGCAGGCAGCCGAGCAGCAGCGCAGCCGTGGCGCGCTGCGTCACGCTCATCGTGGCGCGGCCGCGGCCTGCTGCGACTGCCACCATTGCCGGAGCCAGCCGGTGTTGCCGCCGAGCTCGATCAGCTCGAGGAGCGTGTCGGGAACCGGCGGGTACTCGCGCTGGATGTCGCGCGTGCGGTTCACGAAGTAGCCGCTGCGGAAATCCACCTCGAGCTCGTCGCCGGTGTCGCACATGTCGGAGACGTTGACGCAGTCGGTCATGACCCGCAGTCCGCAGCCGACCGCCGCACGGTAAGCGAGAAAAGGCATCGATTCGCAGACGAGGCCGAGTCCCAGCGCCTGCATCGCGATGTAGCCGTTCATCTTCGGGCCCATGCCGAAGTTGCGGCCCGCGACAATGATGTCTCCCGGCCGGCAGCGCTCGTGAAAGCCCGGATCGGTTTCCTCGAAGAGGTGCGGGACGATGTCTTTCGCATCGAAGTAGCGCCCGCCGATGATCCAGTTCGGAATCACCCCGCCCGCGTGCGGCACGTCGTGTCCCAGCTTGTAGCAGCGGCCTTTGAGCCGCCATTCGAATCCGTTACTCATGGGTGCTGACCTCTCTCGCATCTGTGATTTTGCCGGCGATCGCCGAAGCGGCGACGGTGGCGGGGCTGCCGAGGTAGAGCCGCGCGTCTTTGGCGCCGAAGCGGCCGAAGTTGTTGTTCGCGGCGGTGGAGATCGAGACTTCTCCGGAGTGCACCGGCCCGACGACCGCGTCGTTGCACGGCCCGCAGCCGGCCGGGAGCATGACGGCGCCGGCTTCGATGAAAATCTGGAGCAGGCCTTCGCGCGCCATGCGCTTCATCGATTCTTCACTGCCGGGGGCGATGAACAGCCTCACGTGGGGCGCGATGCGCCGGCCTTTGAGGAGCCCCGCGGCCGTGCGCATGTCTTCGTACATGCCCGAGCCGCACGAGCCGAGGAAAGCGTGATCGATTCTCGTGCCGGCGGCCTCGCGCACGTCGACTGCGTTCTGTACTCCACCGGGGAGCGCGACCTGCGGCTCGAGCGTGGTGACGTCGAGCTCGAGGTCGGCTTCGTAGCGCGCGTCGAGGTCCGGATATACCGGTGTGAACGGGCGCTGCGCTCTTTCGCGCGCGTGCGCGAGTATCGATTCCGAAGGCGGCACGAAAACGCCGTATGCGCGCACTTCGGTCGGGCTCGAGCAGAGCGCTGCACGCGCGGCGAGATCGAACTGCTCGAGGTCGCCCGCGTATTCGAGCACGCGGTAGTCGAGGTCCGCTGGCAGCGCCCCCGTCTCGAGCAGCGTCGCGAGACGGAAACCGATGTCGCGCGCGTGCACGCCGGGCGCGAGCGCGCCTTTGATCGTGAGCCTTACCGTGTGCGGCACCATCACCCAGTTGGTGCCGGTCGCGAGCACGCGGCTGATCTCGGTGCCCATGCGGAAGCCGAACGCGCCGATCGCGCCCGCATTGGTGCTGTGGCGGTCGTTGTCGAAATAAAACATGCCCGGCAGCAGCATCCCGGATTCCATCGGGAAGATGTGGCCGTGGCCGCCGCGGCCGACGTCGAAGAAGCGCTTCACGCCCCACTGGCGCGCGGCTTCGCGGTTGTAGGCGCCGCGCTCGGCGGCGCGCGCGCTGCCGTAGATCACGTCGTGGTCGGTGACCATGACGACTTTGTCGGGCGCGGCGAGGCGGCCGATGCCGAGCGCATCGAGCTCGCGCTTGGCGCCCATCACCACGCCGTCGTGAATCATGATGAAGTCGGGATCCGGGTACACCACGTCGCCCGGTCTCACGCTCGCCTGGCCGCTTTTGCGTGCGAGCGTTTTCTCGACTGCAGTCATTCCCATCGTCGGTCAGGCCCCGAGAAAAGCCCGCGGGTCGGTGATCACCCCGGTGGTTGCGGAAGCGGCGACGGTGGCGGGGCTGCCGAGATAGATTTCGGCGTCCTGCGCGCCGAAGCGGCCGGCGCCGTTCGCGGTCGCGGTGCAGATCGACACTTCGCCGCTGTGGAGGAGGCCCATGCGCCCGCTTGCGCACGGGCCGCAGCCGGCCGGCAGCACGAATGCGCCCGCCTGCTGGAACACGTCGAGGAGTCCTTCGCGGTGCAGGCGTTTCGTCGAATCCTCGGAGCCCGGCACGACGAGCAGACGCACGCCCGGCGCGACGCTTCTGTCCTTGAGTATGCTCGCGGCGATCTCCAGGTCCTCGTACGTTCCCGATCCGCACGAGCCTATGAACGCGTGGTCGACGCGCGTGCCCGCGACCTGCGAGAGGTTCGCGGCCTTGTAAGGCCCGCCGGGGAGCGCGACCTGTGGCTCGAGCCGGCTGACATCGACTTCGATCTCGCTTTCGTAGAGCGCGTCGGCGTCGGGATAGACCGGCGTGAATGCGCGCGTCGCGCGTGCGCGGGCATACTCGAGGACCGCCTCCGACGGCGGGAAGAAGACCCCGATAGCGCGTATCTCCGTCGGGGTGCTGCACAGAGCGATGCGCTGCGCGAGATCGAACGGGTCGATGTCGCCGGCGAACTCGAGGATACGGTAGTCGATTTCGATTTCGCGCGCGCGAATCACCTTCGCCAGGTGGAAGCCGAGGTCGCGCCCGTAGACGCCGCGCTGGAGCCGCCCCTGGATTTGCACGCGTATCGATTGCGGGACGAGCGTCCACGTCGTGCCCGTGGCGAGCACGCGGCTGATCTCGGCGCCGACGCGCAGCGCGAGCGCGCCGATGCCGCCGGCGTTGGTGCAATGCCGGTCGTTGTCGAAATAGAACATGCCGGGGAGCAGCAGCCCGCGCTCGGTGGGGAAAATGTGGCCGTGCCCGCCGCGGCCCGCGTCGAAGAACTGCTTCACGCCCCAGGCTTTCGCGGCCTTGCGGTTGAAAGCGCCGCGCGCGACCGCGCGCTCGTTGAGGTACACGACGTCGTGGTCGGTGACCATCATTACGCGTCCGGCATCGAACAGGCGGTCTACGCCGAGCGCGTCCAGCTCTTCCTTGGCGCCGGTCACGACACCGTCGTGGATCATGACGAAATCGGGTGTGGGGTAGACGATCTCGCCCGCGCGCACTCGCGGTGCGCCGCTCGCCCGCGCGAGGATCTTCTCTACTGCGGTCATGCCCACGCTGTTCTCCTTGAAGTGCATCCGAGTATCGTGACGCGGTCTACGGGGTGTCAAGCGAGCCGGGACACGAAAAACTGCGTGCTATAGTTTCCACGACGCGGATTGGACAACGAAAGGGAGGCGCTGATGCGGCACGCAGTTCGATGGATCTCGGTATGCGTGGGCGTTGCGTGGCTGGCCGCGAGCGCCGGGGCGCTCGGGGCGGGCGGCGCCTGGAAGCCGGAAAAAGCGATCGAGATCGTCGCGCCGTCCGGACCGGGGGGCACGACCGACCGCACTGCGCGCGTGGTGGCGCGCATCCTCATCCAGCACAAGCTCGTCGAGGTGCCGGTGAACGTCGTCAACAAACCGGGCGGCAGCGGCACCATAGGCCTGAACTACGTCAACCAGCACGCGGGCGATCCGCACTACATCATCATCGCGACCACGGGCTCGATCAGCAATCACATCATAGGGCTGATTCCCTATAACCACACGAGCTTCACGCCGCTCGCGATGCTCTTCGAAGAATATCTCGCGGTGAATACGCGAGCCGAGTCGCACATCGCGAGCGGCCGCGATCTTATCGAGCGGCTGAAGAAAGACCCGCAGTCGGTGAGCATCGGCGTGTCCACGAGCATCGGCGGTGCCAACCACACGACCCTCATGCTGGCGCTGCGCGCTGGCGGCGTGGACTTGAAGCGGATCAAGACCGCGGTCTTCCCGGGCGGTGCAGCCTCGACCACGGCGCTCCTCGGCGGACACGTCGACATCATCAATACCGCGCCGGGCAACATGGTCGCGCACTTCAGGACCGGCAAGCTGAGGCCGCTCGCGGTCTCCGCGCCGAAACGCCTGGGCGGCGTGTTCGCAACGGTTCCGACGTGGAAGGAGCAGGGCGTGAATGCCGTGTCGTCGAGCTGGCGCGGGCTGATGGGGCCGCGCGGGATGTCGGCCGAGCAGGTCGCGTACTGGGACCGTGTTTTCTCTGCGCTCGTGAAGACCGAGGACTGGAAAAAAGACCTGCAGATGAATTTCTGGGACGAAGGTTACGCCGACGCGAAAGCGGCGCGCAAGCGACTCGACGAGGAGTACGCCGAGTACAAAGCGATCTTGACCGAGCTCGGCGCGGCGAAGCAGTAACGGGGGGGTGGCAAGCGCGGCTGCCGGGCGCCGGCGATACGGGCGAGCGCTTCAGGCGGCGCGGCCGAAAGTCGTCGACAGGAGGTCGTTGAGGATCCCGATCTCGACCGGTTTCACGAGATGGTGGTCGAAGCCGGCGTCGCGCGAGCGCTTGCGGTCGTCCTCCTGCCCGTAACCGGTGATCGCGATCAACACGGTGTCGCGCAACCCGTCGAGCTCGCGCAATCGCGCGGCCACGTCGTATCCGTCCATTCCCGGAAGGCCGATGTCGAGGACCACGAGGTCGTAGTCGCCGGCGCGAACGAGGCCGAGCGCCGTCTCCCCGTCCCCGGCCACGCGCGTCGCGAAGCCGTTGGCCTTGAGGCCCTTCTCCAGGAAGGAGGCGATCCGGGCCTCGTCCTCGACGATCAGGATGCGGCTCACGGCGACCCCTCTTCCTCGTGCGGCTGGTCGACCGGCACCACGATCGCGAACGTGGAGCCGATCCCGGGGAGGCTTGCCACCTCGGCTCGGCCGTGATGGGCCTCGGCGATC
>CAZULX010000014.1:0-4154 GCA_964621335.1 uncultured Streptomycetaceae bacterium | reverse complement strand
AGCCACACGACGAAACCGTACGCGAGCAGCAAGACCACCGCGATCTCGTAGGACAGCGTTCCGACGATGGCCAGGCCCCCCGCGACCGCGATCGATCCCAGCATGGCGAGCGTGATCAGCTTGCGCCGTCCGAAGCGGATCGCACCTTCGTTGCCGAGCACGCTCGCGACGGTGCCGATGAGACCGAGCGCGGTCAGCACTGCCGCGGGCGTCAGGTGCCACCGACCGTCGCCCGCGGTGAGTGCGACGTAGCCGAGAAAAGCGACGCCCCAGCCGCGCAGCGCATTCATCTCCAGCGTGTGTATGCAGTAAGCCTGCGCATACGCCATCGCCGAGCGGTTGCGGAAAACCGGGCGGAAATCGAAGAGCGCGCCGCCGTCAGCAGGCTTGGATGCAGGCACCTTCCGGCGCGGCGCCGAGAAAGCGACGATGCACCACGCGAGGCTCGCGCTCACGCCTGCGAGCACGAACGCGGCCTGCCAGCCGTACGCGTCCGCGAGGAGATCCGCGCATGAGAACGAGAGCGCGCCGGAAATGCCGATGCTCGCCGCGTGCCCGGTCACCGCGCGCGACATGAGCTTCGCATCGACCTGGTCCGCGAGGAGCTTCACGCCGGTCATGTAAGTGCCGGCCCAGCCGATGCCGGTCAACGCGCGAGTCGCCATCGCCGACCAGAAACCGTCGGCATAAAAACCGAAAAGCAGATGACCGGCGACCGTGCAGGCGACGCCGAAGAGGTAGACGCGCTTCGCATCGACGCGGTCGGTGAGCGTCACCAGGATCGGCACCGAAAGCATGTAGGCGCCGTAGAACACCGCGGTGATCCAGCCGGCTTCGCCGTTGGAAAGTCCCCACAGCGGGATCATCCCCGGCAGGAGCGCGGGCCAGAAGAAGGCGCCGATCTGCACCAGCACCTGCGCGGTGCACACCGCCGCGACGAGGCGGCCCCCGGAAAGGCCGCGCGCCGATGCTGTCACGTCACAGACTTATGCAGCGGCGCGCTCCGCGGCTTTCCCTCCGCGCCGCCCGATGAACCCGATCACCGCCTGTGCGCATTCCGCAGCGTGCGTGGCGGCGACGTGATACGAGCGCCCGGCAAGCACCAGCAGCTCCGAATCCGGAATCATCTGCTGCCACGCGCGAGTGCTTTCCACCGAGCCGAGCCCGCTCTCCTCGGTCACGATGACGAGCGCGGGACACCTGATCTTCGGCAGGTCGGCGCGGATATCCGCGTAGTTGATGTGCTTGTTGAAGCCGACCAGCGTCGAGACCGCCGTGCGCCCCATGAAGCGCGTCCACCATTCGACGCCTTCCGGCGGGAAACGGTCTCCGAGGCGACCGCCCATCGTCCTGCGCGCCCAGTGCTCGGCGCCTTTCGTCTCGAACTCCTCGATCAGCGCCGGGACCTTCTCGGCGCCGGGCCGCAACGCCTGCGGGGTTCCGATCACCGTGAGCGTCGAGACGCGGTCGGGACGCCGCGCGGCGAATGCGCGCGCGACCGTCCCGCCGATCTTGGCGGCGACGACGTGGCAGCGATCGATGCCGAGGTGATCCATGAGCGCGGTGTAGTCGTCGACGATGCGGTCGAGACTCCACGCGAAATCGCGGTGCATCGGCGTCGATCGGCCGAAGCCGCGCATGTCGGGGCGCACCACGTTGAACTTCGGCGCGAGGTGCGGCATCCAGTCGTACCAGACGATGCCGCTTTCGGCGCAGCCGTGCAGCAGCAGCACGGACTCGGGCGCGGTCCACGGCGGCGCGAAATTGTCGGTCTCGTAATACATCTCGAGCTCGGGAGAGATTTTAAGAGTCGGCATCGTCTTGTCTCCGGTTTTAGACGTGCGTCACGAACTTGGTGACGAGGTAGCCGTCGAAAGTCTCGGTGCCGCCTTCGCTGCCGATGCCGCTTTCCTTCACGCCGCCGAAAGGCGTCTCGGAGAGCGCGCTGCCGAAATGATTGATGTTCACCATGCCGGCCTCCAGCGCGTTCGCCGCGTGGGTCGCGGTCTTGAGGGACTCGGTGAACACGTACGACGACAAACCGTACGGCAGGCTGTTGGCGCGGCGGATCGCGTCTTCGGGATCGTCGAAGCGCACGAGCGGCGCGATCGGGCCGAAAGGCTCGTCGGTCATGAGCTTCGCGTTGTCCGGAAGACCGGTGATGACCGTCGGCGGAAAGAAGAAACCCGAGCCTTTGATGCGCGAGCCGCCCACCACGACCTCGCCGCCGTGCGCCCGCGCGTCTTCCATGAAAGCTTCCATCACGTCGACCCGCCGCGAATGCGCGAGCGGTCCCATCTGCGTCGCTTTCTCGAGGCCGTCGCCGACGTTGACCGACTTGATCGTCTCGATGAAGCGCGCGGCGAAGCGATCGTAGACTTTGCTTTGCACGAAAAAGCGCGAAGGCGAAACGCACACCTGGCCGGCGTTGCGGGTCTTCAGCTTCGCGAGCATCGTCGCCGCCTGCTCGACGTTCGCATCGTCGAAGATGAGCGCCGGCGAATGACCGCCGAGCTCCCACGTGCCGCGCTTCATGTGCGCGCCGGCCATCGCCGCGAGCTGCTTGCCGACCGGTATCGATCCGGTGAACGAGACCTTGCGCACGATGGGCGACTTGATCAGGTACTCCGAGATCTCTCCCGGCACGCCCCACACCAGGTTGAGGCACCCGGCCGGAAGCCCGGCGTCGTGAAAGAGCCGCGCGAGCGCGACCACCGCGCTCGGCGCGGTCTCGGGTCCTTTGAGGATCAGCGTGCAGCCGGCGCCCAGCGCCGCCACCATCTTGCGGATCGCCTGGTTGAACGGGAAATTCCACGGCGTGAACGCCGCGCACACGCCGACCGGCTCGCGCAGGACGAACTGGCGCACGTCGGCGCGGCGCGGCGGGATCACGCGGCCGTAGATGCGGCGGCATTCCTCGGCGTGCCATTCGGCGTGTTCGGCGCACACCATCACCTCTCCGACCGATTCGGCGAGCGGCTTGCCCTGGTCGAGCGTGATGTTGCGGCCTATCGCTTCAGAGCGCTCGCGCGCGAGCTCCGCGACTTTGCGCAGGATCGCGGAGCGGTCGAGCGGCGAGGAATTCTTCCAGCTCTCGAAAGCGCGCTGCGCGGCTTTGAGCGCGCGGTCGAGGTCTTCGCGGCTCGCGTGCGGCAACTGCCCGAGCACTTCACCGCTCGCCGGGTTTACCACCGGCTCGGTCTTGCGGCCTTCGGCCTCGATGAAAGCGCCGTCGATATAGAGGGCTAGTTTTTCGTACACGGGGATTCCTTTCCAATGCGAAAACCTTCTAATTTGTCATTGCGTGGAACGCGCACAACTGTCATCACCCCAGCCTCACGTGCACGCCTTCCCACGCCGAGCGCGCCATCGCGTCGGTCAGCTCCGCGCTGCGCAACCCGTCGATCCCCGACGGGTCCGGCGTGCGGCCTTCGAGGAGCGCATCGCTGAAAGCCGCCACGCACGCGGCGTGTGCGTCGATCGCCGGGTATTCGGTGCGCCGCGTCCCGCCCTCGGCGCCCAGCACTTCCATCACCCCGCCCGCGCGGCTGCGCGTCAAGCCGCGTCCGGTGATGCGGCCTTTGCTTCCGTAAATCACGAAATCGTTGTGCGGATGCGGCGCTTTCTCCTGCACGCTCACCTGCGCGATGACGCCGCTCGCGAAACGGAACATCGACATCGAGACCTCTTCGGTCGCGCCCCGCGGCGTGTCGAAAAAAGTGGACACGGTGGCGACTTCGGAGCCGAGCAGGTAGCGCAGGATGTCATAGATGTGCACGCCGATGCTGAAGCTCGTGCCCAGCCCGGCGAGCGAGGGATCGACTCGCCACGTCGCATCGCGCGAGCCGCTCCTCGCGCCCGGGCTCGCCTCGATCTGTACGAGTAGCGGCTCGCCGATCTCCCCCGCAGCGATGATGCGCCGGGTCTCGATGAAGCCCGGCATGAAGCGGTTGTGAAAGTTCATCCCCAGCCCGACGCCCGCGTCTTCGCACGCTTTCACGATGCGCGCGGCGTCGGCGGCGTTGTTCGCCATCGGCTTGTCGCAGAAAACGTGCTTGCCCGCGCGCGCGGCCGCGATCGCCTGCTCCGCGTGCAGCGCGTTCGGCGTGTGTATCGCGACCACGGTCACGTCGGGATTCTCCAGCATGTCCTCG
>CAZULX010000013.1:0-2763 GCA_964621335.1 uncultured Streptomycetaceae bacterium | reverse complement strand
CAGACACAGAACACTTTTTCGCTGGCGGATTTCGTCCGGCGCTACCTGGGGCTGGAAGGCCCTGCGTTCGTCGTTTCCTCCGCGTGCTCGGCGAGCGCCAAGGTCTTCGGCAACGCGGTGCGCATGATGGCGGCCGGCGTTTGCGACGCGGCGGTCATCGGCGGTGTGGACAGCTTGTGCCTCACCACGCTCTACGGCTTCCACTCGCTGGGACTCCTCTCGCCGGTGCCCTGCCGGCCCTACGACGTCGGGCGCGCCGGCATCTCGCTCGGCGAAGGCGCGGGTTTCGCCCTGCTCGAAAAGGCGCCGGGGCGAGCGGGCTGTATCGCGCTCCTCGGCGTCGGCGAGAGCAGCGATGCGTACCACATGTCTTCGCCGCATCCGCAGGGCTTGGGCGCGAAGCTCGCGATGCGGCGTGCGCTCGAGTCCGCCGGCCTCCAGCCTTCCGACATCGATTACGTCAACCTCCACGGCACCGGGACCAAGGCCAACGATGCGAGCGAGGACCAGGCGGTCTTCGAGCTATTCGGAGGCGCCACGCCCTGTAGCTCCACCAAAGGCTCGACCGGACATCTCCTGGGCGCAGCGGGTATCACCGAAGCCGTCATGTCGATCATCGCGATCGAGCAGGGTTCGATGCCCGGCGGACGGCCTACGCAAACGATCGACCCCGAACTGCGGAGCAACTATCTACTCGAGAACGCCGAGGCGCGGATGAATCGCGTGCTCAGCAATTCCTTCGGATTCGGCGGCAGCAATTGCAGCCTCGTATTTGGACGCCTGGAGTAATGCGAGTTTGTGTCGAGGGCGTGGGTCTGCTGGGTCCGGGGCTGAACGGCTGGCAGGCGAGCCGCGCAGTGCTCGCCGGAAGCACGCCGTACGCTTTCGCGCCGACGGTGTTGACCGCGAGCGCGCTCCTCCCTGCCGCCGAGCGCCGCCGCACCGGAGCGCCGGTGAAGCTCGCGCTGGCCGTCGGACACGAAGCGTTCACGAACGCCGGGTGGGACGCCGCAACCACCGCGACCGTCTTCACGTCTTCGGGCGGAGACGGGGAAAACGTCCATCAGATCTGCGAAACGCTCGCATCCACTGACCGCGAAGTGTCGCCGACGCGCTTTCACAACTCGGTGCACAACGCTGCGGCCGGCTATTGGGGAATCGCGACCGGGTCGCGCGAGGCGTCGACCAGTCTGTGCTGTTACGACGCGAGCTTTGCCGCAGGTTTGCTGGAAGCGGCCGCGCAGGCTTGCGCAGATCGCGCACCGCTCGGGCTGATCGCCTACGACCATCGCTACCCGCATCCACTGGACGCGGTGCGTCCGCTCATCGCGGATTTCGCCGTGGCGCTGATGCTGACCCCCGAGCCCACCGGCCGGACGTTCGCCACGCTCGACGTGAGTTACGTTCACGACGATGCTTCCGAGACTTTGATGACGCTGCCCGCGCTCGAAGCGGTGCGCGCGGGCGTGCCCGCGGGGCGCAGCCTCCCGCTGCTGGCCGCGCTCGTGCGCGAGGCGACCGCAGTCGTCATACTCGAGCTCGCCGGCACAGGCCGGCTGCGGGTCGCGATCGCACCATGCTGACGAAGCCGGAGATCGAGAAGCTGATACCCCATGCGGGCGCCATGTGCCTGCTCGAGCGCGTCCTCGAGTGGGATGCGACCCGCATCCGGTGCTCGAGCCGCACACATCGCGACGCCGGGAATCCGCTGCGAACCGGCGGCGCGCTGCCGGCCGTATGCGGGATCGAATACGCTGCGCAGGCGATGGCCGTGCACGGCGGGCTCTCGGGGGCGATCGCCGGCAAACCCAGGACGGGCTACCTGGCGAGCCTGCGCGATGTGACTTGCAGCGAGGGCTTGCTCGACCGGCCGGCGGGCGATCTCGTGGTCGAAGCGGAGCGCCTGATGGGCGACGAGGCCCGCGTCATTTACCGTTTCACTCTGAAAGTCGGCGCAACCGAGATGTTGAGCGGGCGCGCGACGGTGGTCCTCGACGCGGGCGCCGCATGAAGCGCGCCCTCGTCACCGGCGGAAGCGGCGCCCTGGGCGCGGCGATCTGTCGCCGGCTCGCCGCGGACGGT
This sequence comes from uncultured Streptomycetaceae bacterium, assembly GCA_964621335.1. Lineage (GTDB taxonomy): Bacteria > Pseudomonadota > Gammaproteobacteria > Burkholderiales > SG8-41 > JAQGMV01. The sequence continues at coordinate 681 of CAZULX010000013.1, read as the reverse complement.
CATTACGTCGTCGTCCACGCCAACACGAACTTCGCGCACGCCCAAGAGCTTGCGGACGAGATCGTCGCCGCCGGCGGTCGAGCTCACGCGGTGGCTTTCGATGTCGCCGACCGCGCCGGAAGCGAGGCGGCACTGGAAGCGCTGCTGGCCGACGGTCCGATTCAGATCGTCGTCAACAACGCGGGCGTGCACGACGATGCCGTCATGCCGGCGATGCGGATCGAGCAGTGGTCGCGCGTGATCGACGTCACCCTCAACGGATTTTTCAACGTCACGCAACCGCTCCTGATGCCGATGATCCGCACGCGCTGGGGAAGGATCGTCAACGTATCGTCGGTGGCGGCGCTCACCGGCAATCGCGGGCAGACCAACTACGCGGCCGCGAAAGCGGGCCTGCACGGCGCGACCAAGTCGCTCGCGCTCGAGCTCGCGAGCCGAGGCATCACGGTGAACGCCGTCGCGCCCGGCATCATCGCCTCCCCCATGAGCGACGCGGCATTCCCCAAAGAAGCGATCGAGAAACTGGTGCCGATGAAGCGTGCCGGGACGCCCGACGAAGTCGCCGATCTCATCGCGTTCCTCGCCTCCGAGCGCGCGGCCTATATCTCAGGTCAGGTGATCTCGATCAACGGCGCGATGATCTAGATGCAAACCGTCAAGCCGTTGTTTCGGCCGGTGCGA
>CAZULX010000012.1:0-4303 GCA_964621335.1 uncultured Streptomycetaceae bacterium | reverse complement strand
CGGGATGGGGATCATGCGCGAGACGCTGGAGGTCGCGGCCGCCATGGGCTGGGACCTGCGAAACGAGCTCGACGTCGAGAAAATCGCCTTGCGCGCGACTCCCGACCCCGGATCGCCGGCGTCGATGCTCCAGGACGTGCTGCTGGGGAGGCCCCTCGAAGTCGAAGCGCATCTCGGGCAGACGCAGGCCTACGCCCGCGAGCACCGCGTACCGGTGCCGACGATAGACGTGATTCTGCCCTTGGCGCGCGCCTTGGACAGGTCGATACGCGCCGGGACCGCCTGAGCCTTACTGCGGTTTCACGTTCGCGTCGCGGGCGACTTTCGCCCATTTCACGATGTCTTTCTGCAGCACCGCGCGGAATTCTTCGGGCGTGCTGCCCACCGCTTCGGCGCTCAACGCCGCGAACTGCTGTTTGAGCGAAGGATCGCCGATCGCTTTCACGATTTCGGCGTGGAGCTGGCGAACGATCGCCTGCGGCGTTTTCGCCGGCGCGAACATGCCGTACCACGAGCCGAGCTCGTAGCCGGGCAGTCCCGCTTCCGAGATCGTCGGGATCTCCGGCATCAGCGCCGAGCGCTTCTTCGAGCCGATGCCGAGCGCCCGCACGCGCTTGGCTCTGATAAATTCAGCGCTCGCGGTGATCGAATTCCACGTCATGACGATCTGGCCCGCAGCCGTATCGGTCATCGCAGGCGGGAGCCCCTTGTAAGGCACGTGCACGCCTTTGATTCCCGCCATCAGATTGAAAAGCTCGAAACCGAGGTGCGAAGAGCTGCCGATTCCGGACGAGGCGTAAGTGAGCTCGCCGGGGCGCTTTTTCGCGAAAGCGATCAGCTCCTTCACCGTCTTCGCAGGCAGCGACGGATGCACGAGCAGGACGAAAGGCGATTCGGCGACGAGCGAAATCGGCTCGAAATCCTTGAGCGGGTCGTACGGGAGCTTCGAGTAGATCGCGGGATTCGTGGTATGCGTGCCGGTGGTGCCCATGAGGAGCGTGTAGCCGTCGGGGGCCGCGCGCGCGACGAGCTCGCAGCCGATGATGCCCGCGGCGCCGGCGCGATTGTCGGGCACGAGCGATTGCCCCATGTTCTCCTGCAGCTTGCGGCCGATCAGGCGCGCGAAAATGTCGGCTCCGCCCCCCGCAGGAAACGGGATGATGAGGCGCACCGGCTTCGCGGGATACGACTGGGCGGCCGCCGGGGCCGCGCAGGCAAGCATGAGCACGGCGGCTATTCCAGGACTGAGGCGCATATTGAATCCTCCTCGTCGCAAACGGATCGTCACTCGATCCTGATGTTCGCCTCTTTCACGATTTTAGCCCACCGCGCCATGTCGTCGCGTATGAACTGCACGAACTCGGCGCGGGAGCCGCTCCCCACCGGCTCGATGCCGACGTTGTTCTGGCGGCGTTTGACTTCAGGCGAGGCGAGCGCTTTCTTCACTTCGGCGAACAGCCGGTCGGCGGTGCGCGCAGGCGTCTTCGCCGGCACGAAGATGCCGTTCCAGTTGCTCACGCCGAACCCGGGCACGGCTTCGGCGACGGCCGGGAGGTCCGGCAACAGCGCCTGACGCTTCGCCGTCGTCACGGCGATCGCGCGCAGCCGGCCCGACTTGGTATGCGGAACCGCGGTGACGTAAGTCGCGAACATGAGCTGAAGGTCGCCTGCGATGAGATCGACGAGCGCCGGGCCGCCGCCTTTGTAGGGAACGTGCGTGAGCTCCACTTTCGCCAGACGCTGGAAGAATTCGCCCGCGAGATGGTCGAGCTGGCCGGGGCCCGAGCTCCCGTAGCGCACTTCGCCCGGGCGCTTTCTGCGCCAGTCGATGAACTCGGGAACCGTTTTGACGCCGCTCGCCGGGTTGATCACCATCACGTTGATGATTTCACCCGCGACCGTGACGGGAACGAAATCGCGCAGCGTTTCGTATGGAAGCTTGCGATACACCGCCGGGCTGATCGACATCGGGCCCACGCCGCCCACGAGCAGCGTGTAACCGTCGGGCTCGGCGCGCGCCAGCATCTCGGTCGCGAGGCGCCCCGCGGCGCCGGGGCGGTTGTCCACGACGACCGGCTGTCCGAGCTGGGTCGCGAGCTGGTCGCCGACGCTGCGGCCTATCGTGTCGGCGGCGCCGCCGGCGGGGAACGGGATCAGGATGCGGATGGGACGCGTCGGATATTTGTCCTGCGCGTGCGAGGCCGGCACTGCCAGGCTCGTGAGCGCGAAAGCTGCGAGAATCGCACCGGCTTGCCACTTCATTTAGACCTCCTTACGTCTTCCCGGCAGGCGAGGACGCCTCCCGCTACTCGTTGGGGTGCAGCACGATCTTGTGCGCTTCGACGTCGTGAGCTTCGAGGAGCTTCAGCGCGTCTTCGGCGCGTGCGAGCGCAAAGCGATGGCTGATATAGCGCTCCGGGTCTATGGCGCCGCTCGCGACGAGCTCCAGGCACGGCGCGAAAGCCTGGAAATTGCCGCGCGAGAAGTTGAGATCGATCTCGCGGTCCTTGATGTAAGCGATCGGTATCGTGGCCTTGTTGTCCGGAAAGGTGCCGACCACCGTGATCTGGCCGCCGCGCTTCACCATGGCCACGGCGTCGGTGACGGTGCGCTCCTGCAGCCCGCCTACGCATTCGACGACCTTGTCGTAACCGTGGCCCGCGGTCGCCCCGAGCGCGCGGGCGCGCACGTCTCCTTCTCTGGAATTCACCGTGTGCGCGATGCCGAGCTCGCGCGCTTTCGCGAGCCGGTAATCGAGAATGTCGCTGATCGTCACCTCTGCGCCGAGCGACTGCGCGATCAGCGCGGCGCCCAGCCCGACCGGTCCGGCGCCGATCACCGCGATCTTCTCGCCCGGCTTCGGTCTCACCCGGTCGGCGACGGCGTGATAGCTGATGCCGAGCACCTGCACCGCGGACGCCTGGTCGTAGCTCACGCTGTCGGGCAGCCGGTAGAGGTTGAACGAAGGCACCGCGGCGTATTCGGCATAGGCGCCGTCGCGGTCGAAACCCATGGTGCGGAGCTTCTCGCAGATGTTGCCGCGGCCTTCACGGCAAGGGCCGCATTCGCCGCACGGGAAATCGATGTCGCAGCACACGCGCTCGCCGGCGCTGTAACCTTTCAACGCCGATCCGAGCGCGACGATCTCGCCCGCGAATTCGTGCCCGAGGATGCGCGGAAAGGTGAGCCGCGGATGCTTGCCGTGGAAAGCGTGCACGTCCGACCCGCAGATCGAGCACGCGTGAACTTTCACCACCGCTTCGTTCGGCGCAGGCGTGGGGTCCGGAACGCTCTCGTAACGCAGATCGCCGCCTGCGCGCAGTATCGCCGCTTTGATGTGGATCTCTCCTCGGGAGCGAGCCTGGTTTCGTCCGGATGTTACCATCGAAGCGAGCGCATTCAGGAGAGCCGCCATGGCCGTCACACTCAAGGAAATCCCAACCACGCGCAGCGCGCAAGCGCCGCTCACGATACGCCGCGTGGATGCGATACCCGTGGCGCTGCCGCTCGTGAAGCCCGTCGTGATGGCGGGCGAGCGCATCGAGCGCTCGCAGTGCCTCGTCGTGCGCGTCGAGGCCGCGAACGGTCTCGTCGGATGGGGCGAAGCTTCAGCCGCGCCGGTGATGACGGGCGATCTCCTGCCCGGCATGTGCGCTGCCGTGAACGATCACCTCGCCCCGCTCGCCGTGGGTCAGGACGCGCTCAACCGCGCCGCGCTGTCGCAGCGCGCGGGAGCCGCGCTGCTGCACAACACCGGAGCGAAGTGCGTGCTCGACATGGCGGTGAACGATCTCGTCGGCCGTTACCTGGGCGTCGGTCTCGCCGATCTTTTCGGCGGCGCGGTGCGCGAATCGCTGGTGCCGATGTACCTCCTCGGCAATCCGAAAGTGGAAGACGACATACGCGAAGCTAAAACGAAGCTCGGCGAAGGCTGGCGCTTCTTCAAGCTGAAGATCGGCATCAAACCGCCCGCGGAAGAAGCCGCGGCGGCGCTCGCGGTGCGGCGGGAACTGGGTGCGGACGTGGCGCTGTGCGCCGACGCGAACATGGGCATGCGCTTCGCGGACGCGCGCGCTTTTGCCGAAGGCGCCCGCGACGCGAACCTGCTTTTCATCGAGCAGCCGCTGCACGCCGAGGATTTCGACGGCATGGCCGAGCTCGCTCGCGTCTCCCCGATCCCGCTCAACGGCGACGAGTCGATCGCAAACGTCGCGAGCATTCTCGCGCTGCACCGCATGGGCGCGATCCGCGGCGCGAACATCAAGACGATCAAGATGGGCGGGATCGCGCCCGCAGTCCACGC
>CAZULX010000011.1:0-5206 GCA_964621335.1 uncultured Streptomycetaceae bacterium | reverse complement strand
CGCGCGCGGCCGCGGCATCCCAAAGCGGCTACGGCCGTGCGCACGCGATGAGCCGCTACGCTTACTTGCGCGTGAGCAAAAAAGAGCCTTTCGACATTCTTTACTTCACGCCGGCGATCACGTCCATCCTGAACCTGGCCGACCGGTCGTATTCCGTCTCGCCGGAGCTCTCCTACACGGGCTTTACCAACGTCGAGCTGCGGCTGCGCTTTCTCTACCTCAAAGGGCGTGAGCTGAGCGACTTCGGCGAAAAGCCGAATGCGCGGCGACTCGAGCTGCGTGCCAGGCTGTACTTCTGATCGATCGCCCGAGCGGCGAACTACCTGATCCGGGTCGCATCGTCGACCGGGTGGCGAGGTTCAGGACGCGTGAGAAGCGCGTATGCGAACTGACCTCCGGCACGGGTGTCGAAAGACCTGCGCGCCGGCCGCACGGCACCGAAGGTCCAATTGATTCGGGCTTTGTGGCGCGGCGGGCTCATCCAAGGTGATTCTCCTAAATGATTGAACTGAAGAGAGTATCGATGCATTACACGCTGGGCGCGTCGCGCATAGACGTGCTCAGAGGCGTGGATCTCAGCGTCGGACGCGGCGAGAGCATCGCGATCGTCGGCCCGTCGGGGTCGGGCAAGACCACGCTACTGGTGCTGCTCGCGGGACTGGAGCGGCCCAGCGCCGGCTCGGTGTCGCTCGACGGCGTGCGGCTGGACGCGCTGGATCCCGATGCACTGGCGGATCTGCGGCGCGATCATGTCGGCATCATCTTCCAGTCCTTTCATCTGGTGCCCAGTCTCAACGCGCTCGACAACGTGGCGCTCCCGCTCCAGATCGCGGGTCATCGCGATGCGGCGAAGGGCGCGCGTACCCAGCTCGAGCGAGTCGGCCTTGCGCATCGCACGACTCATTACCCGAGTCAGCTGTCCGGCGGAGAGCAGCAGCGCGTGGCCATCGCGCGCGCAATGGTGCATGCGCCCAAGGTGCTGCTCGCCGACGAGCCGACGGGGAACCTCGACGACCACACCGGGGAGGGTGTACGCGAATTGCTCTTTGCGCTGAACGCGCAATCGCGGACGACGCTGGTGCTGGTGACCCACGACCTCGATTTCGCGGCACGCTGCGACCGGGTGATGCGTCTGCACGACGGACACCTGAGCGAAGCCGCGCGCGACCGGCCGCGAAATGCGCTTCTTGCTTAGTTTCGCCTGGCGCGATCTGCGCGCGAGCGGGCGCGCACTGTGGGTGTTCTGCGCCTGCCTTGCGCTCGGCGTATCGCTGGTGGCCGCCGGCGGCGGCCTTTTCCGACAGGTGAGCGCCAATCTTCAGTCCGATGCACGCGCGCTTTTCGGCGGCGACCTCGAGGTGAGGCACGACCAGCCGCTCACCGACCCTGAGCTCGCGTGGATGCGCGAACGTGCAGAGGTGTCGCTGCTGCTCGAGTTCCGCACGATGCTGCGAACCGCCGATGGGAGCACACAGCTGGTCGAGCTGCAAAGCGTCGATGCGGGTTACCCTCTGTATGGCGGTGTAGAGCTTAGCCCTCCGGGAGGGCTCGATGCCGCGTTGAGCTACCGTGACGGCCTGTGGGGCGCCGCCATCGACGGCGCGCTCGCGCGGCGCCTCGGATTGCAACCGGGCGACACGGTTGCCATGGGTGACACGTCGCTCCGCGTGCGGGCGATCGTTCTGCGCCAGCCGGACCGCAGCCTGCGCGCAGACTGGCGTGGCCCCCCGGTGCTGATTGCGGCCGGGGCACTGGCTGCAACGCAGCTCGTGCGGCCCGGAAGCCGCGTCGAATATCGCTACCGCATCAAAACCGCGGAGGCACCGGTGGCCTGGCGTACGGCCGCGCTCGCGGCATTTCCGCAGGCGGACTGGGAAGTGCGCACGTACGGGGAACGCAGCGAGCGCATGGCCGAAGTGCTGGGCCAAATCGGCTCGGGGCTGCTCCTCATCGGATTCAGCGCGCTTTTCATCGGCGGGCTCGGCGTCTTCAACAGCGTGCAGGCGTATCTGCAGGGAAAGCTCGGTACCCTCGCTACACTTCGGGCCTTGGGTCTGCGCGACAGGCGCCTCGCCGCCGTGTATCTCTGCCAGCTGCTGATACTCGCGAGCGGCGCGAGTCTGGTCGGCGCGCTCGCGGGCGGTGCGCTCGCACTCGCGGGAATCGCGCTGGCGGCGACCGGCCTTCCGCTCGTTCCCGCGCTGGGAGCACTCGCGTTACCGCTGGCGCTGGCGTGGCTTTTCGGCGTGCTCACCTCCATCACCTTCGCCTTGCCTGCGCTCGGCCGCGCGTTGTCGGTCTCGCCCGCGGCACTGTTTCGCGGCCTCGATGGCGCCGCAACTCGCACGAGCCGGGGGTGGTGGTGGCTCACCAGCGCAGCCGCAGGGGTCACCGCGGTGTTCCTGGTGTTAACGATGCCTGATCCACGATTCGGTCTGGCCTTCGTGCTCGCTACGCTCCTGATACTGGCTTTGCTCGAAGGCGTGGTGCGTGTGCTGCGCGTGGCGGCACGCAGGCTGATCGAGCACTCGCGTCTGGCCGAGCGCTTCGAGCTTCGGCTCGCGGTTGCCAACCTTTACCGCCCCGGGTCGCCGCTGCGAGCGGCGCTGCTCTCGCTCGGCTCGGCGCTGACGCTGCTCGTGGCCTCCACACTGGTGGTCGCGGCGCTGCTTCGCACGATCGACGAGACCGTTCCGCAGAACGCACCGGCGCTCGTCTTCTATGACGTGCAGTCCGCGCAGCTGGAGGAATTTCGCGCAGTGGTGGCGCAGTCGCCGGGCCTGGAGCGACTGGCTCTCGCACCACTGGTGCGCGGACGGCTCACGCACGTGAACGGCGCCGCGCTGCGCGACAGCGCAGACTCGGGGCGGGCGCTGGAAGCACGCAACGAGCACAAGCTCAGCAACCGCACAGGCAACTTCGACGACGTGGTGATAACCCGCGGCGCGTGGTGGCCGCCCGCTTATCGCGGCCCGCCTCTGGTAGCGATGGAAGACCGCGAAGCCGATCAGGTGGGTCTGAACGTGGGCGACCGTCTGCGCTTCGACATCATGGGCAGCGCCGTCGAGGCGCAACTCGCCGCCGTTTACAGCCAGCGCCGCTTTCAGTCGCGATTGTGGTTGGAGGCGATCTTCTCCGAGGGCGTGCTCGATCCTCACATCACTCGTTATGTGGGCGCCGCATATATGGCAGACGGTGCGGCGGTGGGCGCGCAGGACCGCATCGCAGCCGCCGTGCCGAATGTAGTGACCGTGCGCACCGAAGCCGTATTGAACGAGGCGCGCACACTGCTCGCGCGCGCCGGCGGCGGGCTCGCGGTGGTAGCGGGCGTGACCCTGATAGCAAGCCTGCTGGTGCTCGCGAGCGTAGTGGCGGCGAGCCTGGTCCGGCAGGTGTACCAGGCGAGCGTGCTCAACGTGCTGGGTGCGCGCGTCTCGGTGATCCGCCGCGCCCTGCAACTGGAATACGCCGTATTGGCGCTGCTCACTTCGGCGTTCGCGATCGTCGCCGGCACCGCGCTCGCCGCCGCGTTGCTGCGCTACCGCCTCGATCTCGAAGTCGCCGGCCTTTTCTGGATCGGCGCCGGCACTGCGATCCTGGTGAGCACGTGTAGTCTCGGCCTCGGCGCGACTTATCTTCTGCGCCAGCTTCGAATCGCGCCTGCGCTGCTGCTGCGCTCCAGTGGGTAATGCGTCCGCCGTCGCGATGATCTCTGCGCCGTGTACGACGGCGGCGGGGCGCGTGTCGAGCAGCGCAAAGCGGGCCCCCGATCGGCATGACCGCGCCTACGCGGGCGCTGCGCACAGCCCATAACCGCACGTCAAGACGTCGCCATCACAACCCCACCCCAGGCCCTAAATGGAAATCCTCATTCTGTTCGTTCTGATCCTGCTAAACGGCGTCTTTGCGATGTCCGAGATGGCCGTGGTCTCTTCGCGCAAGCCGAGGCTGCAGCAATGGGCCGACGAGAAGCGGCGCGGCGCAGCCGCCGCCCTGGCGCTCACCGAGAACCCCACTCATTTCTTATCCACTATACAGATCGGCATCACGGTCATCGGGATTACCAGCGGGGCGTTCGGCGAAGCGACGGTGGCGCAGCAGTTTTCCCGCTGGCTTGCGCAATGGCCGGAGCTCGCGGATCACGCGAACGTGATCGCGATTGCTCTCGTCGTCGCCGGCATCACCTTCACTTCATTGATCATCGGAGAGCTGGTTCCCAAGCGACTCGCGCTGATCAGCCCCGAGGCAATCGCAAGCACCATCGCCCGCCCTATGAGCTGGCTCACGAAGGCGACCTATCCGCTTGTGAGGCTGCTCAGTGCGACGACGGAAGGTGTCCTGCGCGCGCTCAGGGTAAAGGCTTCGACTGAACCCGCAGTGACGGAAGAGGAAATAGAGGTTCTCATGGCCCACGGCACACGCGCCGGCATCTTCGGAGCACACGAACGCAAGCTGGTCTCGCGTGCTTTTCGACTCGACGAGCTGACTGCGCCGGCGATCATGACGCCTCGCGGAGAGATCGTATATATGGATCTCTCCGCTGCACTGCAGGAGAACCTCACCCGCGTCGTGGAGAGCAACCACTCGCGCTTCCCGGTCGGTGAGCGGGGGCTCGAAAACGTACAAGGTTTCGTGTCAGCGAAGCACCTGTTACAGGACGCGGTGGCGGGAAGGGAGCTCACCATCGAAAAGCATATGGTGAATGCGCTCTTCGTGCCGGACAGCGTCAGCGTGATGGGACTCGTCGAGCAGTTCAAGGAATCCCGCGAGACTGCCGCGCTGGTGGTCGACGAGTTCGGTGATGTGCAGGGGCTCGTGACGCTGCACGATGTGATGGAGGCGCTGGTTGGCGATATCGCAACGGTCGGCGAGCAGGGAGAGCGGGATGTCGTGCAGCGGGAAGACGGATCTTGGCTCGTCGACGGGAGTCTCACCATTCACCGCCTGAACGAGGCGCTGGATTTAGTGGGAGCTCCGCCGGTGGAAGAGCATGACGACGCCTACCACACACTAGCCGGCATGGTGATATCGAGGTTGGGGCGCATACCGGCCACAGGTGAGAGCTTCGAATCGACGCGCTACCGATTCGAAGTCGTGGATATGGACCACAACCGCGTCGACAAAGTGCTGATCTCTCGCAAAGCGGAGCCGGCGGATTCAGAGGGCGCGAAGTCGTAACTGCGCTTCACCGGGTCTCTCCGCTTTG
>CAZULX010000010.1:0-4259 GCA_964621335.1 uncultured Streptomycetaceae bacterium | reverse complement strand
GCAAGCGCCGGGAATCGCACTCTGACGAGCGTTCCGCTGCCGGTCTCGGGTGTGGTGAGCTGCACGTCGGCGCCATGGCTTTGCGCGATCTCCTTCACGATCGCAAGCCCCAGACCGCAGCCTTCGGCGCCGGTTCCCAGGACGCGGTAGAAGCGCTCGAATACGCGCGCGCGCTCGGCCTCGGGAATGCCGATGCCGTCGTCCTCGATCGTGAGCACCGGGCCCGAGGCACTGCGGCCCATGCGCACCGTCACCTGGCCCCCCGGGTGCGTGTAGCGGATCGCATTGTCGAGGAGGTTGTTGAGCATCTCGCGCAGCAGAAACGGATCGCCTTCGACCTCGGCCTTCTCCGACTCGCCGTCGAAACCCAGATCGACGTTGCGCTCCAGCGCGCGCGGGACCCACTCGGTCGTCGCTTCGCGCGCGAGCTGTGCCAGGTCGACGCGCTCGCCCGCCTGCACCCGGCCGACCGGCGGCTCGGCGCGGGCGAGCGACAGGAGCTGATTCACCAGACGCGTCGCCTGCTGCGTCGCGCTTCTCAGCTGCTGCAGCGTCTCGCGCGCGTCGCCGCTCGGGGTCTGGCGCAGTGCGAGCTCGGTCTGCGTCTTCAATCCGGCGATCGGCGTGCGCAACTGGTGGGCGGCGTCGGCAATGAAGCGCTGCTCTGCGGCGAGCGCGAGGCTCAGCCGCTCCAGCAGCTCGTTCATCGCGCGGATCACGGGCTGCACTTCCTGCGGCGTTTGCTCGAGCGGCAGCGCGGAGAGGTCGCGATGCGAGCGGCTTTCGATCTCGCGGCGCAGCGTCTCCAGCGGCGCGAGGCCGCGGCCCACGGCATACCACAGCATGAACCCCGCGAATACGATCAACAGCGCCTGCGGCAGGATCATGCGCAGCAGTATCTGGCGCGCGAAATCGTTGCGCGCGGCGCGATTCTCCGCGACCTGCACCATGACCATGCTTTCGGCTTTGCCGGTCTCCAGTGGGAGGCGCAGCGTCACCATGCGCACCGGACGCCCCTGATAGTACTCGTCGTAATAATTCACGCGCTCGGAGAACGGATCCGGCGGCGAGGGCAGGTCGGGCTCCCCCGTGATGTACTCGTTCTTGGGGCCGGTGACGAGATAGTACAGGCGGCCCGATTCGCGCGACTGCAGCATCTGCACGGCGATCTCGGGCAGGTCGACGTAGATGCGCTCCTGCAGCACTTTCACCTGGCGCCCGATGTCGAGCGCGGATTCGAGCAGCACGCGGTCGTAGGCGAGATTGACGAAGCGGTTCGCGATGTCGTAGTCGATGACGCTGCTCACCGACCACAGTGCGAGCAACGGCCAGAAGAGCCAGCCCAGGACCTGCTTGCGCAGTGTCTTCTGTCGCCGCGCCATGTCAGCGACGCTCACCCATTCGGGTCCTTCTCCAGCAGGTACCCCAGCCCGCGTATGGTGCGAATCACGACACCCGCGGGCTCGAGCTTGCGCCGCAGGCGGTGCACGTAGACTTCGATCGCGTTGGGCCCCACTTCCTCGTCCCAGCCGTAAAGCTGCTCGGCGAGCTGCTCCTTGTTCACCACGCGGCCGCTCCTCATCATCAGCACTTCGAGCACGCCCAGCTCGCGCGCCGAAAGCTCCCGCGGCTCGCCGCCCAGAGTCGCGCGGCGCCCCGCGGTGTCGAGCACGAGTGTGCCGTGCGTGAGCACGGAAGCGCCGCCGGACTGGCCGCGCCGGATGAGCGCCCGCACGCGCGCCTCGAGCTCGGGGAGATCGAAAGGCTTGACCAGGTAATCGTCGGCCCCGAGATCGAGGCCTTTGACCCGGTCGCTGAGCGCGTCGCGCGCGGTGAGAACGAGCACGGGCACTGCCGCTCCGCGGCGTCGCAGGCGGCGCAACACCTCGAAACCATCCACGCCGGGCAGACCGATGTCGAGGATCACGAGATCGTACGGTTGTGCAGCCAGCACATGGTCGGCTTCGGCGCCGTTGCCCACGCAATCGACCGCATAGTCGGCGCCGCGCAGTGAGCGCGTGAGCCCGTCCGCGAGTACCGGGTCGTCTTCCACGATGAGGATGCGCATCTGAAAAGGCTGCTACGTGTCGATTACGGCGCGAGTGTACACGCAGCATCCCCATGTAAGTTTCATGTAAGCCAGCGTTGTTAACGTCACCCCATAAGTTCGGCGAGGGTCGAGCCGAAAGCAACACGAACCGTCTTTCCTCCTCGGAGGCCTGGCAGTTGAAGCCACCTGTGCTGAGCGGGTGGCTGTAGGGGCCTCTTTAAATCCCGCCGGGGCACCCCATACTGCCCCGAGCGGGGTTTTTTTTGGGCACTGGCCGCCCGCGCGTGTCCGGGGCGACGCCTGCACTATTTCACGATTCCCCTTCGCCAATACTCAAAAACTGCTTGAAAATGCCGTTGTAACCCTGTATTTTTTACGGTGAATCGTCTCACCGCCTCCGACGGAGTCGTCTTGAATAAGATCCTATTTGCTCTGGTTGTGGCGTCGCTGTCCTTTCCGGCTGCAGAGGCGGCAAGTCCGGCCCGCAAAGGCAAAGCGGTTGCTACTACCAAGGCTGCGAAGGCCGTCAAAGCGCCCAAACGTGTCGTGAAGCGGTCGAAGGCGTCCAAAGCCGTCGTGCACCCTGCGCGGGTGTCGCGCCGCGTCGTGGCGCCGCAGCCGCTCCTGGACGATCCCACCCAGCTCGAAGTCAAATCCACTTCCGCGCTCGTGATCGAGCAGGGCGGAGGCCGCACCCTCTACGCCAAGAACATCGATGCGGTGGTGCCGATAGCGTCGATCACCAAACTCATGACCGCCATAGTGGTCCTCGACGCCGATCTCGATCTGCGCGAAGGCGTAGCGATCAGCGACGACGACATCGATCTGCTCAAACACACCCGCTCGCGCCTGAAGATAGGCGCCGTCCTCGAGCGCGACGAGCTGCTCCGGCTCGCGCTCATGGCCTCCGAGAACCGCGCCGCGTCCGCGCTGGGCCGCGCTTATCCCGGGGGCATCCACGCTTTCGTTGCGGCGATGAACAAGAAAGCCTCCGCCTTGGGCATGGTGCATACGCGCTTCGTCGACAGCACCGGGCTTTCAAGCGATAACGTATCGAGCGCGCAGGACCTCGCAAAAATGGTGACGGCGGCTTATCGCTACCCGCTGATCCAGGAGTACACCACGCTCACCGGCCACGTCGTGCGCACGGGCGAGGGACGCCTGCTCGCGTTCCGCAACTCGAACGGCCTCGTGAAGGACGACTCGTGGCACATCGACGTGTCGAAAACGGGCTACATCTCCGAAGCCGGGCGCTGCCTCGTGATGCAGGCGCGGATTGCGGCCAAGCCGGTCATCATCGTGCTGCTCGATTCGTGGGGCAAATACACCCGCATCGGTGATGCGAACCGCATCAAGCGCTGGGTGGAAAGCGCGCACGGGCGTCCTGCGCCGGGCTGACGGAGTCCAACCGGGATTCCGGCGCGCGGGCGGACGCTCGCGGCGCCGCGCATAAAGCCCGCCGCAAGCCGCCATGTCACCGAGCGCCCGCTACCAGTACCTCGATCTCAAACCGGCCCTCGGATCGTTCCTCGACGACGTCGTCGCCGGATTGTCGGCGCGCCAGAAATCGCTGCCCCCCAAGTATTTCTACGACGAGCGCGGTTCGCGCCTCTTCGATGCGATCTGCGAGCTTCCTGAGTATTACCTCACGCGCACCGAGCTCGCGATGCTCGAGCGATACGCGCCCGAGATGGCTGCGCGCATGGGCGCCGGATCGGCGATCGTCGAGTACGGCAGCGGTTCGGGCCGCAAAACCGCGATCCTGCTGCGTGCCGCGCAGCCGACCGCCTACGTCGCAATCGACATTTCGGGCGAGCAACTCGGCGCGGCGGTGGCGGCCCTCGCGGACATGTTTCCCGCCGTGCGCATGGCGGCGCTGTGTGCCGACTACACGCGTGCGCTCCCCCTCGCGAGCCTGGACGCGATCGGCGCGGCGAGGCGCATCGGCTATTTCCCCGGCTCCACGATAGGCAACTTCACCAAGCCGGAGGCAATCGCGTTTTTGCGTAACGCCCGCGAGGTCGCGGGGCCGGGCGGTGCGATGCTGGTCGGCGTCGACCTGAGGAAAGATCCTTCGACGCTGCATGCGGCATACAACGACGCCGCGGGCGTGACCGCCGATTTCAACCTGAACGTGCTTCATCGCATCAATCGGGAGCTCGGCGCCGACTTCGTCCCTTCGGCGTATCGCCATCGCGCCCACTATGCC
>CAZULX010000009.1:0-5450 GCA_964621335.1 uncultured Streptomycetaceae bacterium | reverse complement strand
CAGTTGCGGCGTGCGATGGCGGCGTGGAAGCGCAAAGGCGGGCTCGAGCCTTTCGAAGCGCGGCTGAAGCTCGGCATGCGCGCGAACGGATACAGCGAGGAGTTCGCCGAGCGCGTCTTCAGCCAGATCTGCGGCTTCGGCGAATACGGCTTTCCCGAATCGCACTCGGCGAGCTTCGCGCTGCTCGCATACGTCTCGGCGTGGATCAAGCACTACGAGCCCGCGGCTTTTCTCGCGGCGATCCTCAACAGCCAGCCGATGGGTTTTTATTCGCCTTCGGTGCTGGTGCAGGACGCGCAGCGGCACGGCGTGGAAGTGCGGCCGGTGGACGTCACAGTGAGCGCGTGGGATTGCACGCTCGAGCGCGGCGATGAAGGCGTGCCGGCGGTGCGTCTCGGCATGCGCCTCGTCAAAGGCATCACCGAAGCCGGCGTGCAGCGTATCGTCGCAGCGCGCGAAGCGCAGGCATTTTCAGATGCGGGCGATATCGCCCGGCGCGCTGCGCTCAACCGGCGCGACCTCGCGAACCTCGCCGCCGCGAACGCGCTCGCGCCTCTCGCCGGCCACCGCCGCAGCGCGCACTGGGCCGTCTCGGGGATCGAAACGCGAGGCGCGGCCGAGCCCGACCTCATGCGCGATGCGCCGGTGCAGGAATCGCTACCGCTCTTGGCGGGCCCGGGCGAAGGCGAGGACATCGTCGCCGATTACCGCAGCGTGGGATTCACGCTGGGGCGCCATCCGCTCGCGCTCCTGCGCGCCAGGTTGAAACGCATGCGGCTTGCGAGCGCGATCGAGCTCAAGGCGATGCCCAACGGCAAGCCCGCGAAAACCGCGGGCATCGTGACGTGCCGCCAGCGCCCGGGAACCGCGCAGGGCGTCGTTTTCGTGACGCTCGAGGACGAGACCGGGTACACCAACGTCGTGGTGTGGAACGATCTCGTGGAAAAGCAGAGAAAAGAGCTCCTCGGCGCGCGCCTCCTCGGCGTCGAAGGCTACATGCAGAAGGAAGGCGACGTGATCCACCTCGTCGCGCGCCGCCTCGTCGACCACAGCCGGCTCCTCGGGCGGCTCCTCACCGAATCAAGGGATTTTCATTAAAACCCACGACGCGCCCGTAAGCTTCGCCTCCCGGCGCAAGAAAAACGCTTATGCGCTTCCCGGCGCTACATATGAAGTAGGTTCAATCGTCGAGAATGTCTTCGCCCGGGAAAAGCTCTTCGTTGAAACCGAAATTGCGCATGTCTTCGATGCGCATCGGGTAGAGGATACCGAGCAGGTGGTCGACTTCGTGCTGCACCACGCGCGCGTGAAAATCTTCGACGCTGCGCTCTATCGGCTGGCCGTAAGGATCGACTCCGCGATAACGCAAGCGCTTGTAGCGCGGGACGAGACCGCGCATGCCGGGGACCGACAGACAGCCTTCCCACCCCTCCTCGAGCTCCTCGCCGATCGGCTCGAGCTCCGGGTTGACGAGCACGGTGTGCGGCACGGGCTCGGCCTCGGGATAGCGCGGGTTCGCGTCGACGCCGAAGATCACGACCTGCAGGTCGACGCCGATCTGCGGTGCGGCGAGCCCCGCGCCGTTTAGCGCCTGCATCGTGTCCTTCATGTCGGCGATGAGCTCGTGCAGCTCCGGCGTGTCGAGATTGTCGACCCGCCTCGAAACCCGCGTGAGCCGCGGGTCTCCCATCCTCAGCACCGGCTTAACCGCCATCGAGCGTCACCAGGTGGTCGACGATCCTGTGCACCCGCGCGAGAGCCGCGCGCGACACCGTGTTGATGTCGGCAAGGTTGATCGCCGTCGCGCTGTCCTTGCGTCCCGCCGCATAGTTCACCACGACCGCGATCGCCGCGTAGCAGAGCCCGAGCTCGCGGGCGAGCGCCGCCTCGGGCATGCCGGTCATGCCGACCATGTGGGCGCCGTCGCGCTCGAGGCGGTCGATTTCGGCCGCGCTCTCGAGGCGCGGGCCCTGCGTTGCGGCGTAGGTGCCGCCGTCGACGATGCTCTCGCCGGCCTCCGCTGCCGCCTTCAGCAGGCGTTCGCGCAGCGCCTCGCAATACGGCTGAGTGAAATCGACGTGGACCACTCTGCGATCGGTGCCGTGGAAATAAGTGAAGTCCCGCCCGTAGGTGTAATCGATGATCTGGTCGGGGACCGCGAGAGTGCCCGGCCCGAGATCGGGCCGTATACCGCCCACCGAGGCCACCGAAACGACGTATTTCACCTCGTGCTGCGCGAGCACCCACAGGTTCGCGCGATAGTTCACTTTGTGCGGCGGGATGGTGTGCCCGTAGCCGTGGCGCGCGAGGAAAGCGACGGATGCGCCGCGGATGGTGCCGAGCGTGATGGCGGCGGACGGATCGCCGTAAGGAGTCCGCATGATCTCGCGCCGCGCGACATCGAGGTTCGCCAGTTGGGTGAGGCCGCTGCCGCCGATGATGGCGAGCATCAGGATTCCTTCAGCGCGTACACGGCGGGAAGGTTCCGCCACACGCCGTGCACGTCCATACCGAAGCCGAAAACATAGCGGTTGGGAAGCGCGATGCCGACAAAATCCGCCTGCACCGGTTTCTCTCGGCCCGTTTCCTTCTGCGAGAACACTGCGATATGAACCTCGGTGGCGCCCGCTTCGAGCAGCTTTCGGCGGACCGCAGCGAGCGTGTGCCCTTCATCGAGAATGTCGTCGACGACGAGCACCGCGCGCCCCGCGACGGCAGTTCCCGGGCTCACTTTCCACGATATCTGCCCGCCGACCGTCGAAGTGCCGTAGCGGGTCACGTCCAGGTAGTCGAACTGCAGCGGGAAGCGCAGTTGCGGCAGCAGGTGTCCGGCGAAGATCACACTGCCGCGCATGACCGCGAGGACGAGCGGCCGGCGCTCCCCCAGCCTCGCGGTGATCTCCCCTGCCATCCGTGAAACCTCAGTCTGCACGCATTCCGCGGAACAGACTTCGTCCGCCGACTCCAGAATGCGCCAGGCTTCTTCGGAGGTGACGTTCAACTTACTCGTCGACCCTGCAGCCCATCGATTTGAGGTAAGCGCGAAACTCCGCGCCGATCTCGGGGTGCTTGACCGCGAATGCGAGATTCGCCTTGAGATAGTCGAGCTTGGCGCCGCAGTCGTAGCGCACGCCTTCGAACTCATAGGCGAAAACGTCCTCGTCCTTGAGCAGCGCGGCGATGGCGTCGGTCAGCTGGATCTCGCCGCCCGCACCCGGCGTCTGGTGCTGCAGGTGGTGAAAAATGCGCGGCGTGAGGATGTAACGTCCCACCACGCCGAGAGTCGAAGGCGCTTTGTCGGGATCGGGCTTCTCGACGATGCCCCCGATGCGGTGCGGCGAGCGCGAATCCGCTTCGGTACGCACGATGCCGTAACGCCGGGTCTCCTCGAGCGCCACGTTCTGCACCGCTACGATAGAGCGGCCCACGCGGCCATACAGCGCCGCCATCTGCGCGAGCACCGGCGTCTTCGCATCGATGAGATCGTCGGCGAGCACGATCGCAAAAGGCTCGTTCCCGACGACCGGCAGCGCGCACAGGATCGCGTGCCCGAGCCCGAGCGCCTGCGCCTGCCTCACGTAGACACACGAGACGTTCTTCGGGACGATCTCCTGCACGGAGCTCAAAAGATCTTTCTTCCCGCGCTCCGTCAGCTCCGTTTCGAGCTCGGTGGCCCGGTCGAAATGATCCTCGATGGCCCGCTTGCCGCGGCCGGTCACGAAGATCATTTCAGTCATGCCCGCTGCCACGGCTTCCTCGACGGCATACTGGATGAGCGGCTTGTCGACCACCGGCAGCATCTCTTTTGCGCTCGCCTTGGTGGCCGGCAGGAAGCGGGTGCCCAGGCCCGCTACGGGAAAAACCGCTTTGGTGATCTTGTTCATGTCGCCTCAGAAAATCAATGGCCGAGCAATTTTAGCAAGTCCCGTTCCTCCAGCACCGCGATGCCGAGCTCGCGCGCCTTGTCGTACTTGCTTCCGGGATCCGTGCCCACGACTACGTAATCGGTCTTCTTCGAGACGCTGCCGGTGACACGTCCGCCTTCGGCCGCGATCATCGCGGCCGCTTCATCGCGCGAGAGCTTCGGTAAAGTGCCCGTCAGCACGAAACTTTTTCCCGTAACTTTACCCGTGCGCGGCGGCGCGTGTACGGGATTCTCCGGTGCCACGCCGCGCTCGAGCAGCGCCTGTATGACTTCGCGGTTGTGCGCCTGCTCGAGGAAATTCGCCACGCTTTCCAGGATCTCGGGCCCTATGCCGGGAAGTATGGGCTCGAGCAGCGCTTCCCCGCGACTGCGCCGGCGCGTGTTCTCCTTCTGCACGCGCTCCTTCTCCGCGATCAGCGCATCCCAGTCGCGGGTCTCCAGAAGCGCCTGGGCGGAGCCGAAGAACTGCGCGAGGATCTTTGCCACTTCCTCACCGACATGGTGCATGCCGAGCGCGTAGATGAAGCGCGCGAGCGTGCGCCGCTTGCCGCCTTCGATCGCCGCAAGCACGTTCGCCGCCGATTTTTCCGCCATCCGGGGAAGCGCGGCGAGCGTTACGGCGTCCAGCGTATAGAGATCGGCGGGCGTTTTCACGATGCCGGTCTCCACCAGCTGGTCGACCAACTTTTCGCCCAGGCCCTCGATGTCCATGGCTCGCCGCGATGCATAGTGGATGAGCGCCTGCTTGCGCTGGGCACCGCAATAGAGGCCGCCCGTGCAGCGGAAAACCGCTTCGCTTTCGATACGCTCCACTTTGGAGCCGCATATCGGGCATTCCCCCGGCATCACGAACTCGCGTGCGTCCGCGGGCCGCTTGTCCGTGAGCACGCGCGCGACTTCGGGAATCACGTCTCCGGCACGGCGCACGATCACGGTGTCTCCGACGCGTACGTCTTTCGCGCGCACCTGATCGAGGTTGTGCAACGTCGCGTTGGTCACGGTGACGCCACCCACGAACACCGGCGCGAGTCTGGCCACCGGCGTGAGCGCACCGGTGCGGCCGACCTGCACTTCGATCGCCGTGACCCGGCTCACCGCTTCCTCGGCGGGAAACTTGTGCGCCACCGCGTAACGTGGCGCCCGCGCGACATAGCCGAGACGCTCCTGCGCATCCAGTGCGTTCACCTTATACACCACGCCGTCAATGTCGTAAGGCAGCGCCGCGCGCCGCGCGCCGATCTCCTCGTAGTACGAGAGCAGTTCCTCCAGCCCCGACACGACGTCGCGCTCCGCGGCGACCCTGAAGCGGTTCGCTGCGAGGTAGTCGAGAAGCTCGCTGTGCCGCGCGAAGCTCGAGACGCCTTCGGACGCGCCGACGCCGTAAGCGTAGAACGTCAGCCGGCGGCTCGCGGTCACGCGCGTGTCGAGCTGGCGCAGCGACCCGGCGGCCGCGTTGCGCGGGTTCACGAACTCGCGCTCGCCTTTTTCGCGCTGTGCTTCCTTGAGCGCGTTGAAGTCGCGCTTC
>CAZULX010000008.1:0-28241 GCA_964621335.1 uncultured Streptomycetaceae bacterium | reverse complement strand
CCGAGTCCGCGATGTCGGTGCCGATCGCCGCCAGATTGCGCATGATCGAGCGCTCGCGCACGATCTCGGCGTAGCGCCTGATGTTCGCCGCGCTCGGCGTATTGAGCGCGAGCGAGCCGATGTACGCCGTGCCGCCGACCTCGCCGAGCTTCCCGCTCAGCTCGAGGCTCGCCGCGACCGTCAGCGCGTCGGCCGGCTTGTTTTCCTCTATCAGCTGCGCGACGTGCTTGAAAATAGTGCGGTGGTCGGAGCGGTAGAAATCGGATTCTCCGACGACGTCGCCGATCTTGTCCCACGCGGCGTTGTCGAGGAGGAGCCCCCCCCAGCACCGATTGCTCGGCTTCGATCGACTGCGGCGGCACGCGCGCCGCTTCCAGCTGTGCGTCGCGGACGATCGAGCTGACTGCCTGGGCCATTGAGCGGATGCCGATGTTTTTGCTGGGTTTTGAAGGTCGCCCGAAAGCGACGGCAGGTTGAGCGCCTGAACGATTCAATTTAGCGAAAAAAAAGGGCCGTCGCCAGCCCTATTCACGCGCGAAAAAAGCGGACGCGCGCTATTGCTCAGGCAGCACCGATACGTTCACCGTCACCACGACATCGCTGTGCAGCGCCACCTTGAGCGGATGCTCCCCGATCATCTTGAGCGGTCCCTGCGGCATGCGGATGTGGGCCTTGATAATGTCGAAGCCCTGCGCCTTGAGCGCTTCGGAGATGTCGGCGTTGGTGACCGAACCGAAGAGCTTGCCGTCGACGCCGGCCTTCTGGGCGATCTGCACGGTGAGCCCGTCGAGCTTGGCCGCTCTTTCCTGCGCGGCGGTCAGCTGCTCCGATTGCACTTTCTCGAGCTCGGCGCGGCGCTGCTCGAACTCGGCGAGGCTCTCGCGGGTCGCGCGCTTCGCCTTGCCTTGCGGGATGAGAAAATTGCGCGCGAAGCCGTCGCGCACCTTGACGACGTCGCCCAGCCCGCCGAGGTTGGTCACTTTTTCCAGCAGTATGATTTGCATGTTCACTCCTTCGGAAGCGGCGTGGCCGTCAATGCACGTCGGTGTACGGCAGCAGCGCGAGGAAGCGCGCGCGCTTGATCGCGACCGAAAGCTGGCGCTGGTAACGGGCCTTGGTGCCCGTGATGCGTGCGGGGATGATCTTGCCGTTCTCGTTGATGAAGTCCTTCAGAATGCCGATGTCCTTGTAATCGACCTGCTTGATGCCTTCCGCGGTGAAGCGGCAGAACTTGCGGCGGCGGAAAAGCGCGCCACCGCGCTTGTCCTTGCCTTTGCCCTTCAGCTTAGCTTTGGCTTTCGCCCGGGCCCGTGCGGCCCTGCTCATCATTGCCATGGTGGGTTTCCCTCACGATTTCGGTTGAAGTCGCGTGCAACACGAGTTGCGCGCTCATGCGGTTCTTGCGGTTCAGAAATCCGGTGACCTTCACGTCCGCTCCCGATTTCTGCCGGGAAAGCTCCGTCGCGGCCTCTCCGAGCGCGACGCAGCTCACTTCGCATTCGACCTGCCGCCTGTAGCCGGCTTCGACCTGCAGTGATTTGTGCGCGAGCTTGAAGTTGAGGAGCGGAAGGCCTGCGGGCGTGTGCCGCAGCGGCTCCAGCCCGGCGAGGACGCCAGTCAGGGACACCGCGTTCTCTCCCACTTAAGCCGGCGTGGCCTGCGCGGGGGCTGCAGGCGCTGCAGGCGCTGCCGACTCCGCAGACGCTGCCGCCGCAGGGGGCGCCTTGGCGGCATCCTCAGTGGTCGACATGGCCCGCGATTTTTCTTCCTTCATCATCGGCGAAGGCGTGGTGGCGGCCTCCGTCATGAGCACCGTCAGGTGGCGCAGCACTGCGTCGTTGAACTTGAAAGCGTGCTCGAGCTCGGAGAGCGTCTCGTTGTCGCACTCGATGTTCATGAGCACGTAGTGCGCCTTGTGGATTTTCTCGATCGGGTAGGCGAGCTGGCGGCGGCCCCAGTCTTCGAGCCGGTGTATGCGGCCGCTGCGGGCGGTCACCATCTGGCGATAGCGGTCGACCATCGCGGGGACCTGCTCACTCTGGTCCGGATGGACGATGAAAACGACTTCGTAATGTCGCATCAAAGGACTCCTTGTGGGTATAGCCTTCCGCCATGCGAAGACGGTGAAGGCAAGGAAACGAGCCTGGCGGCTTGGGTTGGGCCGGCAGCCTGGAAGCTGCTCGACCGAAGGGCGGCATTATACGCAGGTTGCAGCGCGAAAACAAAGCCTTAGATCGATCGTGGAATGCGCATCAGCGCGTTTGCACCCCTTCAGGAGAGGGGGCAGGGGTGAGGGGACGTTACCTGCGCTGCCGGCGGGTTTCCGCGAGGCAGATCCCGGCGGAAACCGAGACATTCAGGCTCTCGACCGAGCCCAGCATGGGAATGCGCACGAGCACGTCGCAATGCTCGCGCGTCAGGCGCCGCATGCCCTCGCCTTCGGCGCCCAGCACCCACGCTATGGGGCCCTGGAGCCTGGCGCTGTAGAGGTCCTCGTCCGAGCGCTCGTCGGCGCCGACGATCCAGATCGCCCGCTCTTTCAGCTCGCGCATCGCCCGCGCGAGGTTGGTGACCGCGATGTACGGCACGGTCTCGGCCGCGCCGCTCGCGACTTTGGAGACCACCGCCGTGATTCCCACCGCGCGATCCTTCGGTGCGATCACTGCGTGCACGCCCATGGCATCGGCGACGCGCAGGCACGCACCGAGATTATGCGGATCGGTGACGCCGTCGAGGATCAGGAGGAACGCGGGCTCCTGCAGCGTCTCCAGCACGTCTTCGATGTGCGCGGGCAGGCGCGCGACCTCCACCCGCGCCGCGACACCCTGGTGGCGCGCGTGATGGGTCATCCCATCGAGGCGCTTTTCGTCCACACGCATGACGCGCGCCCCGCGCGACTGCGCCGCCTGGAGGAGCTCCTGTACGCGGCGGTCTTCCCGCCCGGCATCGACGTAGAGCTCCTTCACACTCTGCGGGCTTTGCCTCAACCGGCTCGTGACCGAGTGAAAGCCGTAGATGACGCGCGTCTCCGGCATGTCAACCGAGCACGAAATCGATCTTGGTCGTATCGAGATCCACCCTCACCACTTTGACCCGCACGCGGTCGCCGAGGCGGTAGCGCTGCTTGGTGCGCTCGCCCATCAGCTCGTGCTTGATCGCGTCGAAGTGGAAGTAATCCTTGCCGAGCTCTGAAATGTGCAGCAGGCCTTCGACGTACAGGTCGTCGAGCGCGATGAAGGCGCCGAAAGCCGTGACGCCGCTCACGGTCCCCATGAAGCTCTCGCCGACCTTGTCGCGCATGTAGTAGCACTTGAGCCAGTTGGTGACGTCGCGCGTGGCGTCGTCGGCGCGGCGCTCGGTCGTCGAGCAGTGCGCGCCCAGCACGTGCCAGTCTCCGGGCGTGTAGCGTTTTCGCTCGAGCACCGACTTGATCGCACGGTGCACCAGCAGGTCGGGATAGCGCCTTATGGGGGACGTGAAATGGGTGTAGGACTCGTAGGCGAGGCCGAAGTGTCCCGCATTGTCGGGGCTGTACACGGCCTGCTTCAAAGACCGCAGCATGACCGTCTGGAGGAGCTGCGCATCGGGGCGGTCTTTCACCCGCGCGAGGAGCTTCGCGTAGTCCTTGGCGTGCGGCGTATCCCCACCCGACAGGCTCAGGCCGAAGCCTTTGAGGAACTCGCGCAGCGCCGCGAGCTTCTCCGCAGTCGGCTCTTCGTGGATGCGGTAGAGCATCGGCTGCTTACGCTTCTTGAGAAAGTCCGAGGCGCACACGTTCGCCGCGAGCATGCATTCCTCGATCACGCGGTGCGCGTCGTTGCGCCGCACCGGCACGATGCGCTCGATCTTGCCCTGGTCGTCGAAAATGATCTGCGTCTCGACGGTCTCGAAGTCAATCGCGCCGCGCAGCTGCCGCGACTTCACCAGCAGCCTGAAAAGCCGGTAGAGATTCTCGATGTGCGGCACGAGCGCCGTGTGGCGCCGCGCCATCTCCCCTTCCGGCTGCTCGATCATCTGGGCGACCGCCGTGTAAGTGAGGCGCGCGTGCGAGAGCATCACCGCGGAGTAGAACTTGTACGCCGTGATCTCGCCTTCGGCCGAGACCTCCATGTCGCACACCATGCACAGGCGCTCGACCTCGGGGTTGAGCGAGCACAATCCGTTCGAAAGCCGCTCGGGAAGCATCGGGATCACCCGGCGCGGGAAATAAACCGAGTTGCCGCGCGCCTGTGCCTCACGATCGAGCGCGTCGCCGTGCGTGACGTAATGGCTCACGTCGGCGATCGCGACGAGGAGGCGGTAGCCCTCCTTCACGCGCCCGCGCTTCTTCGCGAGCGGCTCGCAGTACACCGCATCGTCGAAATCCTTTGCGGTTTCCCCGTCGATCGTGACCAGCGGCAGGTTGCGCACATCGACCCGCCCGTTGCGGTCGGCTTCGGTCACGCCGTCCGGAAATATGCCGGACAGGCGCTCGACCTCGCGGGAAAACACGTGCGGCAGGTCGTGCTTGCGGAGCGCGATCTCGATCTCCATCCCGGGATCGGCATAGTTGCCCAGCACCTCGACCACACGCGCAACCGGCTGCACGTGCTTCGCCGGCTGCACCACGATCTCGACGGTGACGACCTGGCCGGGCGCCGCGCCCGAAGTCTGGTCCGCGGGGATGAGGAAGTCGCGGTTCAAGCGCTTGTCTTCGGGAACGACGATCAGCATTCCGTGCTCGCTGCGCAGCCGCCCGACGATCCGCCGCTGCGCGCGCTCCAGCACCTCCACGATCTTGCCCTCCAGCCGGCCGCGGCGGTCCACGTTGGAGACACGAGCCATGACGCGGTCGCCGTGCAGGACCTTCTGCATCTCGCTGAAACCGAGGAAGAGATCGGGCCCCTCCTCGTCGCGGATCAGGAACCCGTAGCCTTCGGCATGCCCGTGCACGCGTCCGCGCACCAGGTCGAGCTTCGCCACGACGCAGATCGCGCCGCGGCGGTTGCGCATGATTTCGCCGTCGCGCTCCATGGCGCCCAGGCGCCGCTGGAATGCGTTTCTCTCGTCGCGCTTCACTTCGAGCAGCTCGGCGAGATCGTCCTCCGACACCGGCACGCCCTGCTTGTGCAGCACTTCGAGCACGTATTCGCGGCTCGGCAGCGGCTCCTCGTAACGCTCGAGCTCGCGCGCGTAATGCGGGTCGCGCGCGCGCAAGCCGGTCTTGGTGGGAGAACGGCGCACTCGCCGGGAAGGCCCTGTCCTTTGCTGACGCTTCATTTGTCTCTATGAGTCCGTTCGGTTAAAATCCGCCTCGCGCCGAGGTGGCGGAATTGGTAGACGCACTAGGTTCAGGTCCTAGCGGTGGCAACACTGTGGGGGTTCGAGTCCCTTCCTCGGCACCATTTCCAGTGTTTAGTGTTGAGTGCTCAGTGTTTAATGAAGTGCACGTCGGTTTTTCACTAAACACTCATCATCAAGCATTAAACATCAGTCGTACGGGTGACGCCGTACGATCGTCTGGTCGCGGTCAGCACCCGTGGAAATAAGGTCGATCGGCACGCCACAGATCGCTTCGATACGCTCCAGGTAGCTTTGCGCGGCTCTGGGAAGCTCTCCGAGCTTCGTCAGCCCCACCGTGCTCTCGCTCCAGCCCGGCATCTCCTCGTAGACCGGCTCGCATTCCGCGAGCATTTCGGCGCCGAAAGGCAGTATGTCTTTGTGCACGCCGTTGCAGCGATAGCCGATGCCGAGCTGGAGCTGCTCCATGCCGTCCAGCACGTCGAGCTTGGTTACGCACAGCCCCGAGACGCCGTTGATCTGAATCGAGCGCTTGAGCGCCGCGGCGTCGAACCAGCCGCAGCGCCGCGGCCGACCCGTGGTCGATCCGAACTCATTGCCGCGGCTTGCGAGCTGCCTGCCCACGTCGTCCTCGAGCTCGGTCGGGAACGGGCCCGAGCCCACTCGGGTGGTGTAGGCCTTGGTGATGCCGAGTACGTAATGCAGACCGTGCGGCCCGACCCCGGCCCCGGCCGCGGCCGCTCCCGCCACGCAGTTGCTCGACGTCACGTACGGGTAGGTGCCGTGGTCGACGTCGAGCAGCGTGCCCTGCGCGCCTTCGAACAGCAGGTTGTGTCCCGTCTGCTGCGCTTCGTACAGCAACCTCGGCACGTCCGCGACCATCGGCTTCACACGCTCGGCGAGCGCCAGCGTCTCGTCGAGCGTCTGATGGAAATCGATGGTCGCCGCGCGGAAGTAATTCTTGAGCACGAAGTTGTGATAGTCGAGCACCTCGCCCAGCTTCGCAGCGAAGCGCTTGCGATGAAAGAGGTCCTGCAGCCTGATCGCCCGCCGGGCGACCTTGTCCTCGTAAGCGGGTCCGATGCCGCGTCCGGTGGTGCCGATCTTGCCGGCGCCTTTCGCCGCCTCGCGCGCGTGGTCGAGCGCGACGTGATGCGGCAGTATGAGCGGGCAGGCTTCGCTGATCTTCAGGCGCGAGACGACGTCGACACCGGCGGCTTCGAGCGTGCCGACCTCCTCGAGGAGGGCCTGCGGCGAGATCACGACGCCGTTGCCGATGTAGCACGCGACTTTGTCGCGCAGGATGCCCGAAGGGATGAGGTGCAGCACCGTTTTGCGCCCTGCGATGACGAGCGTATGGCCGGCGTTGTGGCCGCCCTGGAACCGGACCACGCCCTGCGCGCGATCGGTGAGCCAGTCGACGATCTTGCCTTTTCCTTCGTCACCCCACTGGGTGCCCACGACGACGACGTTCTTGGCCATAAACCCTCAGTTCGCTTTTTCGATGACCCAGCGGCCGGCGTGCCGGACCAGCCGGCGAGCACATGCGAGCTCGTCGCGCGAGCGTTGATGGCCCGGCAGGTCGACCACGACCGGCGTTCCCGCCGCGCGCAGTGCCGCGATGCGACGCTGCAGCGCCTTGTCGGCCGGTGCGTGCGGCGCGAGTACGCTCGGGCGCGGCGCCGGGTCCGGGCGCAGCGCCGCGAGCTCCCGCAAGTCGATGCTGAATCCGGTGGCCGGACGCGCGCGGCCGAAAGCCTTGCCCACTTCGTCGTAGCGTCCGCCGCGCCCTATCGCATACGGCTGTCCTTCGGCGTAGGCGGCGAACACCACTCCGCTGTGATAACGATAACCGCGCAACTCGGCGAGATCGAAGCGTATACGCGCCACGTCTTCGAGCGCTTCCGCGAGCGCCTTCAGATCGCGCAGCGCTGCCGTGATCTCCTCGTGCCTGGGCAGCTGCCGCGCGGCTTTCGCGAGCACTTCCCGCCCTCCGTAGAGCTCGGGAAGCGCTGTCAGCGCCTCGCGCGTCGCGCGCGGGAGGCCGCGCACGAGCTCGCGCAGCGCGGGGAGGTCTTTCCCCTGCATCGCGCGGAAAAGCTCCGACTCGAGCTCGCGCTCGATGCGCGAGCGCCGCACCAGGCTTCTGAAGATGGCGACATGACCGATGTCGAGATAAATCGATTCCAGCCGGGCAAGCCCGAGCGCACGCAGCATCAGGCGCTGGATCTCGAGGTCGCTCTCGATTCCCGCGTGCCCGTAGAGCTCGGCCCCGATCTGGAGCGGCTCGCGGGTGCGGTTCCCGCCGTTGGGCAGCGTGTGGAGCACGCTGCCGGCGTAACAAAGGCGCGTCACACCGGTCCGGTTGAGCAGGTGCGCGTCGATGCGGGCGACCTGCGGCGTGATGTCCGCGCGCACGCCCAGCGTGCGCCCGGAGAGCTGGTCGACGAGCTTGAACGTCTGCAGGTCGAGGTCGTGACCGGTTCCGGTCAACAGCGAGTCGACGTACTCGAGCAGCGGCGGGATGACGAGCTCGTAGCCGTGCACTTCGAAGAGGTCGAGCATGTCGCGGCGCGTGCGCTCGATGCGCGCGGCTTCCGCGGGCAGGATGTCTTCGATGTATTCGGGCAATAGCCAGGCGCGCATGACCGGAGGTCGGTAAAAAAGGAAACCGCTGAATTATAGAGCGGCAAGGGGGCTCGGAGCCCTAGTGCCGGGCGATGTAGAGCAGCAGCAGGCCCGCGAGCATCGAAGTGAGGCCGAGGAAGCGGATCTGCCCGTCGCTCATCTCGGTCAGGCGCCTGAAGGTCTCCCGCCACAGCGCCGGAACCAGGAAAGGCAGCACGCCTTCGATCACCAGCATCAGCGCGACAGCAGTGAGTAGGGTATTGCTCACGGGGCCTCGTCCGGTGTCGGTATCGCGCGGCGGCCCCGGGCGCGCCGCTACTTGCCGGCCCTGCTGCCCGACCTGAGATACCTGAAGAATTCGGAGTTGGGATCCAGGACCAGCACGTCGCTCTTGCTCTTGAAGCTTTGTTTGTACGCGTCGATGCTGCGGTAGAAAGCGTAGAACTCCGGGTTGAGCTCGTATGCGCGGGCGTGTATCGCGGTCGCCTGCGCATCGCCCTCGCCCTTCACCCGCTGCGCGTCGCGGTAGGCCTGCGCCAGTATGATCTCGCGCTGGCGGTCGGCATCGGCGCGGATCTTCTCCGACTCCGCCGAACCGGTCGATCGCAACTCGTTGGCGACGCGCTTCCTCTCCGCTTCCATCCGGCGGTAAACCGATTCGCTCACTTCCTGCGGAAGGTCGACGCGCTTCATGCGCACGTCGAGCACCTGCACGCCGATCTTGGACGCGTCCTCGTTGGCCCGATCGCGCATGAGCTCCATGATCTTGTCGCGCTCGCCGGAGACGACTTCGTGAACCGTGCGATTGCCGAACTCGGCGCGCAAGCTGTCGTTGATCGTCTGCAGGAGCCGCGTGCGTGCGCGCGCTTCGTCACCGCCCACGCTCACGTAGTAGATCCGCACGTCGGTGATGCGCCACTTCACGAAGAGGTCGACGAGCACGTTCTTCTTTTCCGAGGTGAGGAAGCGCTCGGGCTCGGTGCTGTCTATGGTGAGAATGCGCGTATCGAAGAAGCGCGTATTGTCGAGGAGCGGCACCTTGAAATAGAGGCCCGGCGCCGTCACGACGCGCACCACTTCCCCGAGCCTGAACACGATCGCGTTCTGCCGCTGGTCGACGACGAACAGCGACAGCGAGGCGATCACGAGGAGGACGACGATCGCGACGACGATCGCGCCGAGATTGCGTTTCATCAGCGGGTCTCCCTCTCGCGGCTGCGGAACGCCTCGCGGCTGCGGGCGGTCGTGGGCTCCTGCGCGGCCGGGGTTTCGGGAGCCTTGGCCACGTCGGCGGTCCCGGTGCCCGTCATCTGCATGAGCTTGTCGAGCGGCAGATACAGGAGGTTGCTGCCGCCTCTCTGGTCGACGAGCACCTTGCTGGTATTGGTCATGATCTGCTGCATGGCCTCGATGTAAAGCCGTTCGCGCGTGACACCGGGCGCCTTCGCGTATTCGACGACGATCTGCCGGAAGCGCGAGGCATCACCTTCCGCCTGCTCCATCACGCGCGCCTTGTGCCCTTCGGCCTCCTCGTTCAGCCGCGCGGCCATACCGCGGGCTTTCGGAATGACGTCGTTCGCGTACGCCTGGCCTTCGTTCTTCTGGCGCTCGCGGTCCTGACCTGCGCGCACCGCGTCGTCGAAAGCGGCCTGCACCTGCTCCGGCGGCTGCGCATTCTGCATGGTGACCTTGCTCACTGCGATACCGGTCCCATAGCGGTCGAGGATCTCCTGCATGAGCTTGTGCGCGCGCGTCGCGACTTCCGCACGGCCTTCGTAGAGCACGAAATCCATGCTGCTCTTGCCCACCACCTCGCGCACCGCGGTCTCGGCCGCCTGCAGCACCGCGTCGTCGGGATCGCGGCTGTTGAAAAGGTAATCGTTCGGGCTCTTCAGGATGTACTGCACCGCGAACTGGACATCGACGATGTTCTCGTCGTCGGTCAGCATCAGCGATTCCTTGAGCACCTTGCTCTTGACGTTGTTGCGGTAGCCCACTTCCACGGTGCGCACGCCGAGCAGGTTGACGACTTCGGCCGATTCGATGGGGTAGGGAAGATGCCAGCGCGGTCCCGGCATCGTCGACTCGACGAACTTGCCGAAGCGCAGCACCACGCCGCGCTGTCCTTCCGGAACGATGTAGAAGCCGCTCGCGAACCAGATGACCACCGCGAGCGCCGCCAGCAGACCGATGCCCCCCATGCGGCGCGGGCCGCTCATGCCCGGTCCGGGCGGCGTGTCTCCGCCGCCGCCGCGACGGCCGAAAAGGCCTTCGAGCTTGCGGTTGAAATTGCGCCAGAGCTCCTCGAGGTCGGGGGGCCCCTGGTTGCCGCCGCCGGGACGGCGGCCCCACTGCGGGTCGTTGAGCGACATGAGCGCGCCCAGGAACGACAGCGTGCGCTCTCTTATGGCCGACCGGAATCTCGCGAACATGAATGCCCGAATGACGATGAAGTGTTATGCCGCCGCGGGACGCCGCGTCCGGGCGAGCAAAAGTGCGGCGGACGCGTGTTCTTGCAGCGCGAGACGGACCGAATCGAGCCCGGACCCCGACTCGGCGCTGATCCAAATGCGCGCAATTTTACCATACTCGTCGCGCTCGACCCGCGGCGAGAGCTGAGTCAAATCGATCTTGTTCATGACGAGAACCTGCGGGATCGCGTCCGCGCCGATCTCGGCGAGCACCGTGTTCACCGCTTCGATCTGCATGTCGCGGTCCGGGCTGCTCGCATCGACGACGTGGAGCAGCAGGTCCGCATGCACGGTCTCCTCCAGCGTCGCGCGGAAAGCGGCAACGAGCGTATGCGGCAGCTGCCGGATGAAGCCGACGGTGTCTGAAAGCACCACTGCCGTGTCGCTGCCCGTCCCGACGCGCCGCGTCGTGGTATCGAGTGTCGCGAAAAGCTGGTCGGCGGCGTGCACGCCCGCGCGCGTCAACCGGTTGAAGAGCGTCGACTTGCCGGCGTTGGTGTATCCGACGAGCGAAACCGAGAAGACGTTCGCGCGCTCGCGCGCGCGCCGTTGCACCGCGCGCTGCGCCTGCATGCGCGCAAGCTTCTCCTTCAGCGACTTCACGCGTTTTCCCAGGAGCCGCCGGTCGGTCTCGAGCTGCGTCTCGCCGGGGCCTCTCAGTCCGATGCCGCCTTTCTGACGCTCGAGGTGGGTCCACCCCCGCACGAGCCGCGTCGATAGGTGCTCGAGCTGCGCGAGCTCGACCTGCACCTTGCCTTCGTGACTGCGTGCGCGCTGCGCGAAGATGTCGAGGATCAGACTGGTGCGGTCGACGACGCGGCAGTTCAGGCGCTTCTGGAGATTGCGCTCCTGCACCGGCGAAAGATTGTGATTGAAGATCGTAACCGGCGACTGCGTCGCGGCCACGGCTTCGGCGATCTCGTCGACTTTACCCTTGCCCGCGAAAAGCGCCGGGTCCGGCCGCTCGCGCCGGCCCTTGACGACCGTGAGCGCGTCGACTCCCGCGCTCACCGCGAGCTGCTTCGCTTCGGCGAGGCTCTCCGCGTAATCGCGCTCGCCGAAATCGAGACCGACGAGGACCGCCTGGGTGGTGCTACCCGTACGGTCGCGCATCAAGAGATCGACGGATGAGACGCAACCGTCATCAACTGTCGGTGCTTTGGTCTGCCTGGAAATTCACAGGACGTGCGGGGACGACGGTCGAGATCGCGTGCTTGTACACCATCTGCGTCACGGTGTTCTTCAGCAGCACCACATACTGGTCGAACGAGTCGATCTGGCCCTGAAGCTTGATGCCGTTCACGAGGTAGATCGAGACCGGGATGTGCTCTTTGCGCAAAGTGTTCAGGAACGGGTCTTGTAATAACTGCCCCTTGTTGCTCATGATACCCTCGCCGTTGTCGTTATCGGGTTGTCACTCTATCTGATTTTCTATCGGTGCGCCATTGGGTTAGCCGCGTTTCGCGAGCTTCTCGCACCGGGATCGCGTCAGACTCGCGCGTAAGGATTGCGGCCGGTTTTGAGCTCCACTTTCAGCGGCGTACCCTGCAGTTTGAAAGCCTCCCTGAAGAATCGTTCCAGATACCGCCGATAACTTTCCGGAACGTGCTCGAGCGCACTGCCGTGCACGATGATGCGAGGCGGGTTCGAGCCGCCCTGATGGGCGTAGCGCATCTTCGGGCGCCCGTACCCGGCCCGCGGCGGCTGCTGCTTCGAGATCGCCGCCTGCAGCGCGCGAGTCAATTTGGGCGTCGGAAGCTTGGCCATCGCCGCGGCATACGCCCCCTCGACCGAGCTCATCAGCCCGCCGATGCCGTGACCTTGCAGCGCGGAGATGAAGTGCAGGCGCGCGAACGAGAGAAAGCTCAGTTTGCGCGCCATCGCGCGCTTCGCCGTTTCGCGCTCGCTTTCGTCGACCGCTTCCCACTTGTTTATGGCGACCACGAGCGCGCGCCCCGCTTCCAGTATGAAGCCCGCGACGTGCGCGTCCTGCTCCGAGATGTCCTGAGTTGCATCGAGCACCAGGACGACCACGTTCGCGTCGGCGATCGCCTGCATCGTTTTCACCACTGAAAACTTCTCCGCGGTCTCCGAGACGCGCCCGCGCTTGCGCATCCCCGCCGTATCGATGAGGGTGAAGGCGCGGCCGTCGTGCTCGAAATCGATGTAGATCGAGTCTCGAGTCGTTCCCGGCTGGTCGAAGACGATGACGCGCTCTTCGCCGAGCAGTGCGTTCACCAGCGTCGACTTGCCGACGTTCGGTCGGCCGACCACGGCGATTCGCGGCTGCTTGTGGTCCGCGTCGGGTTTCTCCTCGACGGCGGGGAACCCGGCGAGGACGAGCTCGATGAGATCGGTCACGTTCTCGCCGTGCGCCGCCGCGATCGTGAGCGGCTCACCGAGCCCCAGCGCGTGAAATTCGCCGGCGGCCACCTCCGGCCGCATGCCTTCGGCCTTGTTCACGACGAGCCAGATGCGGCGGCCGCTTTTGCGCAACTCTGCCGCGATGATCTCATCCTGGGCCGTGAGGCCGGCACGCGCATCCACCGTGAAAAGCACGACGTCGGCTTCGTCGACCGCCTGGCGCGTCTGGCGCGCCATCTCGTGGTAGATGCCGGAGGTCGCGACCGGCTCGAACCCGCCGGTGTCGACGACGAGGAAAGGCTTGGTGCCTACGCGGCCGGCACCGTAATGCCGGTCCCGGGTAAGGCCCGGGACGTCCGCAACCAGCGCATCACGGCTGCGCGTGAGGCGGTTGAAAAGCGTCGATTTGCCGACGTTCGGCCGGCCGACGATGACGACGATGGGAGTCACTGCACGGCAATGGCGAAAACACCACCGTTGCGGGTTTGCACGAGGATCGTGTTCGCGTCGAGGGCCATGGGCGTGGCGCCGACCGCGCTGCCATCGGTGGCGATGCGGCCCGCGAAAGAGCCGTCCTCGCGCGAGAGCAGATGCACCTGTCCTTCGAAATCGCCGACCACGACGAAGCGGCCGAAAGCGAGCGGCGCGGAAAGGCCGCGTCCGAAGAGCTTGTCCTGCTTCCACAGGCTCGCGCCGCTGGATTTATCCAGTGCGATCACCGCGTTCCTGTCGTCGGTGATGTAAGCGCCGCGGTGATCGGCATCCATTCCGACGTAGCTCGACAGGTCGCGCGCCCAGATGGTGGTTCCGCTCTGGGTATCGAAGCACGCCGCGCGGCCCTGGTAGGCGACCGCGCAGACGCGATCGCCGTCGACCACCGGCAGGCCCATCACGTCGGCAACGCGCTCGAGCTCGGTCGCGCCGCGCGGCAGCGCCACTACGCTGTCCCACCCGACGTTGCCGCTAGCCGCGGCGAGCGCGACCAGCCGGCCGCCCGGGAAGCCCGCGAAGATGGCCCCCCGCTCGAGCACGACCCCGCCGTGGCTGCGCAGCGAAAGCGCGGGCGTGGAGCGCTGGTAGATCCAGCGCCGCTTGCCGTTGGTCGCGTCGAGCCCATAGACGCGGCCATCGCCGGCGCGCGCGACGACGAGCGTGCCTTCGATGGCCGCGGGCGCGAGCACTTCTCCCGCGAGCTGCGCTTTCCAGAGCTGCTTGCCGCTCGTATCGAAAGCGAGGATCTCGCCTTTTCCCGTGCCCACCACGATGAGTGATCCGCTGGCCGCGACGCCGGCGCTCAAGCGCTGTCCCGCGTTCAGCCGGGCGACCACCTTGCCGGTGGGCGTGTCGAAACCGACGATCTGCCCCCCCGCGCCCGCCGCATACACGACGTTTACGGCGACGGCCGGGAAGAAAACGCTTTTCCCGGCGGGGCCGACTTCCCCGCGCCAGGCGAGCCGCGGCTGCGCCGTCGCCTGGAACACCGGTAACGGTGCGGGCTTCGCCGCGGGCTGGCTGCCGAACCAGCGGTCGTACAGGCCGCCGACGGTGGAGCAGCCTGCGAGGGCGAGCGCCAAAAAGATCCACGCCGCTCCTGCGGCACGGCTACGCCGTGCCTCCGGGCGCGAAGGCGCGCTTATGCGCCTATCGGCGCTCATTTAGATTCACCGAGCGCATCGAGCTTCACTTCGATCAACTGCCGGTACTGGCTGCTCGGAGCACTCTTGTCGAGCGCGATCTGGTAGGCCGCGCGCGCTTCCGCGGGCTTGCCCTGGGCCGCGAGCACGTCGCCCCTGCGGTCTGCGAACAGCGCGACGTACGCCTCGGTCGATTTCTCTGAAAGCACCTTCAGCGCCTCGTCGTATTTTTTCTCGTCGAGAAGCACGCCGGCGAGGCGAAAACGCGCCACGTCCCGCATCTCCTCGTCGCGCGCCTTGTCGGCCGCCCACTGCAGATTCTTGCGCGCGTCCTCGATCTCGCCGGTCTCGAAGCTCGCTTTCGCTGCGGCGAGCGCCGCCATGCCGGCGTACGGGGTCGAGCCGTAGCTCTGGATCACCTGCGCGGCGATATCGCGGACTTTCTTCTGCTCGCCGGCGACCCGCGCCTGGTCGAGCTGGGTGTAAAGCGCCGCTGCGCGCTCGGCCTGCTGCGCGCGGTAGTATCGCCAGCCCTGGAACGCCGCGATCGTCAGCGCGCACGCGATCACGCCGAGCATCACGAGCTTGCCGTAATCGGTCCACCACGCCTTGAGCGCATCGATCTGTTCCTGCTCTTCCAAGTTGTAAGCCATGTCACCCGCCTGAAAATATCCGGTTTTGCGTCACGAATCGGCGCACAGTCGATCGATCGCCTCCGCGAGGGTCACTCTCGCCTGCGCCTGCGCGTCGCGCAACGGTTTGAGCGTAAGCGCCTGCGCGTCCGCTTCGTCGTCGCCGATCACCGCCGCGTAGCGCGCCCCGCTCGCGTCGGCCTTGCGCATCTGGGACTTGAAGCTGCCCCCGCCGCAGTGAAGCACCACGATGAAGCCTGCGTCGCGCAAACGCTCGGCGAGCATCTGGGCGTACCCTTGCGCCCGCTCACCGTTGCGCACCACGTAGACGTCGGGTACTGCCGCGGCAAGCGCGGGCCCCTCTTTCATGAGCTCGACCAGGCGCTCTACGCCCATCGCGTATCCGCACGCGGGCGCGGGCTTGCCCCCGATCTGCTCGATCAGGCCGTCGTAGCGTCCGCCCGCGCACACGGTTCCCTGCGCGCCCAGCCTGTCGGTCGTCCACTCGAAGACCGTGCGATTGTAATAGTCGAGACCGCGCACGAGGCGCGGGTTGATCCGGTACGGCACGCCCGCAAGCGTGAGGCCCGCCTGCACCGCGTCGAAGTGGGCGACCGAATCGCCATCGAGATCGTCGAGCAGCCTGGGCGCGTCCTCGAGCAAGGCCTGCATCGCGGGATTTTTGCTGTCGAGCACACGCAGCGGGTTCCGCCCCAAACGCCTGCGCGAGTCTTCGTCGAGCGCGCCGGCGTGAGCTTCGAGATACGCGACGAGGCGCGTGCGGTGCCGCGCGCGCGCCTCGACGCTCCCCAGCGTATTCAGCTCGAGCGCGAGGCCTTCGATGCCGAGCAGGCGCCAGAGCCGCGCGCACATGACGATGTGCTCGATGTCGATGTCGGGCCCGGTGTAGCCCAGCGCCTCCACGCCGAACTGGTGGAACTGCCGGTAGCGGCCTTTCTGCGGGCGCTCGTGCCTGAACATCGCACCGCCATACCACAGCCGCCGCGGGCCGCCGTGCAGCAGGTTGTGCTCCATCGCGGCGCGCACGCACGAGGCCGTGCCTTCGGGACGCAGCGTGAGGCTTTCCTCGGAGAGCGCGTCGACGAAGGTGTACATCTCCTTCTCGACGATGTCGGTCACTTCCCCAATCGAGCGCACGAAGAGCTCGGTGCGCTCTAGCACCGGCATGCGGATTTCGCGATAGCCGTACGACGTGAGCCAGCTGCCGACCGCGCCTTCGAGGCGCTGCCACAGGTGAATGTCGTCGGGCAGGATGTCGTTCATCCCGCGCACTGCTCGTATCGTCGTGGTCATCTACGTCGCCGCGGCGCCGCTCATCCGGCGGCCGGGGCCTCTGCTTCCGAGGGGCTCTCTGCCGCGGGGGCGGGAGCGTACTTTTCCTGAACGTAAGTCTCGACGATGCGCTGGAACTCGGTCGCGATGTGGTCGCCTTTGAGCGTGACGGTCTTGACGCCGTCGACGTAGACCGGGGCTACCGGGTTTTCACCCGATCCCGGAAGGCTGATCCCGACATTGGCGTGCTTGCTCTCGCCCGGACCGTTGACGACGCAGCCCATCACCGCGACGTGCATGTCCTCGACCCCCGGATAGCGCGTTCGCCACACGGGCATCTGGCTGCGCAGGTAACTCTGTATGCGGTCCGCGAGAGTCTGGAAGAACGTGCTCGTCGTGCGGCCGCAGCCCGGGCACGCGATGACCATCGGCGCGAACGAGCGCAGGCCCATCGTCTGCAGGATTTCCTGGGCCACCAGCACTTCCTTCGTGCGGTCACCGCCGGGCTCGGGCGTGAGCGAAACGCGGACCGTATCGCCGATGCCTTCCTGCAGCAGGATCGCCATCGCCGCGGTCGAGGCGACGATCCCTTTCGAGCCCATGCCGGCTTCGGTGAGCCCCAGGTGCAATGCGTAGTCGCAGCGCGCGGCGAGGTCGCGGTAGACGGCGACGAGGTCCTGCACGCCCGAGACCTTGCACGAGAGCACGATGCGATCGCGCGCCAGTCCGAGCGCTTCGGCCTGCGCCGCGCTGTCGAGCGCAGAGGCGACGAGCGCGCGGCGCGTGACGACCGCGGCGTCCTGCGGCTCGGGCGCGCGCGCATTCTCGTCCATGAGGCGCACCAGCAGCTCGGGGTCGAGGCTTCCCCAGTTGACCCCGATGCGCACCGGCTTGTCGTAACGGCACGCGAACTCGATCATGGTCGCGAACTGATCGTCGCGCCTGGAGCCGCGCCCGACGTTACCCGGGTTGATGCGCAGCTTCGCGAGCGCCTCGGCGCACGCGGGGTGCTGGGTGAGGAGCCGATGGCCGTTGAAATGAAAATCGCCGACCAGCGGGGCGTTGAGCCCCATGCGATCGAGCGCGTCGCGGATGTGCGGCACCGCGGCCGCGGCTTCCGCGTTGTTGACCGTGATGCGCACGATCTCGGAACCGGCTCGCGCGAGCGCTGCGACCTGCTGCACCGTCGAGTCGATGTCAGCGGTATCGGTGTTCGTCATCGACTGCACCACGATAGGCGCGCCGCCGCCCACCGTCACGTGCGCGATGCGCACCGCGGTGCTCGCCCGTCGCGCCGCGGGGCCGTAATCAGGAAGGCATTTCATTGGAGGGTTAGGCGCGCGACGGTGACGCCGATGTGCGGGGTCAGGTCGACGCCTCGATCGCCGTACGTAAGACGCACGCCGCGCGCATTGCCGACGACCAGCTTCAGTGGGGGGGTCCCGGCGACCCGCTCCTCGCTGCCCGCGCGATTCAACTTGGAGAAGATCACTTTGTCGTTGCGGTCGCGTATCTCGACCCAGGATTCCTGTTCGAACCGGAAGTGGAGCTCGCGCTCGCCCGGGCGCAGCGCGCGCGCGGCCTGCCCTTCGGCGGCGCTCGGGTCGAGCGGCGCGCCTCCCGCTCCGGGCGCTACCGGGGCAGCGGCGACTGCGGACGGCTTCGCCGGTGCAGGGACGCTTGCGGCAGGCTCAGGCTGTGCCGGCGCGGGCGCAGCCGGCGTTGCAGGCGCGCCTGGCGCGGCCGCTTCGGTCGCCCCCTCCTGTGCAGGCGGCGCGTTGAAGCCGAATTCGTACGCCGCGAGCGCCGCGATCACGATCACGATGATTCCCACGAAGAGCGGCCAGCGCGAGCGCTCGCCGCTGGGCATCACCGCTTCCTGCGCAGGTGGCGGTTCCTCGACCACGCGGGGCTGTGGCATTTCGTGCTCGATGCGGCGCAGCAGCGGTTGCGGATCGACACCGAGGAGCTTCGCGTAATTGCGCAGGAACCCGCGCACGAAGACGCGTCCCGGCAAACGCTCGTAAGCACCCTCTTCCAGCGCTTCGACCTGCGCGGAAGTCAGCTTCAAATGGCGCGCGACGTCGGAGATGCTCAAATTCATCTCCTCGCGCGCGGCGGCAAGGGCTGCGCCCGCCGAGCTCGCATCGCTTCGTGCGTATTGGCCCTGGCTCATTCGTACACGCCGGCGAGAAGCGCCCTCGCCTCCTTCGAATCGGGGAACTGCCTGCGCAGCTGCTGTGCATAGGTCGCTTCGGCGTTGCGGTCCCCGAGGTTGCGCTCGATGCGCAGGCCGAGCCACAGCACTTCGGCTGCGGGCGAGGAGACCTGCTCGAGCCGCACCAGATAGTTCTTCGCCTGCGCGTAGTCGCGCCGCAGGTAAGCGATGTCGGCGAGCTGATACAGCGCCTGCGCCTGGCTGGGCGCTATCTTGATCGCGCGCAGGAAATAATCTTCTGCGGCGGCGATGTCGCCTTTCCGCCGCAAGCACAGGCCGGCATTGAGATACGAGCTCTCGCGATTGGTGTACAGAGGGTTACGCAGCGCCGCCAGGAAGTACTTGATCGCTTCGGCTTCGCGCTTGCGATCGCACAGGAAGCGCCCGTAGTTGTTGTTCGCGTCGGGATCGACCGGATCGATCTGCAAGGCGCGCTCGAAGTTCTGCCTCGCGAGGTCGTCCTGCTTGAGCTCGGTATGTATCAGGCCCGCGACGTTGTAGGCGGGACCATAACCGGGCTCGGCGCGCAGGGCCTGATTCACCTCGGCCAGCGCGACCGACATGTTGCGCAACTGGTAGTACCCCGCCGCGAGCTCGGTGTGCACGCGGGCGCGCGTGCGCATGACGTTTTCTTCAGCCGAGGTGTTCGGTTTCACCTGCGGTTGCGCGAAAGGCGACGAGCCCGTCGTCGAGCAACCCGACAGCGCGAGTGCTCCGAAAACGACCAGTCTCCCGGTGAACGCCGCTTTCATCCAATGCGCTCCACGGCCGGCTCCGTAACGTCCGGAGTCGCGCCGCCTTCGAGCGCGCCGCGGCGCTCGCGGCGCTCGGCGCGCCGCGTCCTGTCCTGCACTTCCCCCGCGAGCTGCCCGCACGCCGCATCGATGTCGTCCCCGCGGGTCTTGCGCACCGTGGTGATCACGCCGGCGGAGAGCAGCGTGTCCTTGAAGCGCGCGAGCGCCTCGGCGCTCGAGCACGCGTAGCCGGAATCGGGAAACGGATTGAACGGAATGAGGTTGAGCTTGCACGGAACGTCGGCGACGAGCGCTGCGAGCTCGCGCGCGTGCGCGAGCGTGTCGTTCACCCCGTCGAGCATCACGTATTCGAACATAACAAAGTCGCGGGGCGCTTTTTCGATGTAACGCAGGCACGCCTTGAGAAGCTCGCGTATCGGGTACTTGCGGTTGATCGGCACGAGCTCATCGCGCAGCGCGTCGTTCGGCGCGTGCAGCGACACGGCGAGCGACACCGGGAGGGTGTCGCGCAAGCGATCGATCGCCGGGACGAGCCCCGAAGTCGAAAGCGTCACGCGGCGGCGCGACAGGCCGTACGCGGCGTCGTTGAGCATGAGGCGCATCGCCGCGACGACGTTCTCGAAGTTCGCGAGCGGCTCTCCCATCCCCATCATGACGACGTTGGTGATCGGCCGCTCGACCGTCGCACCGCGCCCGAGCGCGCGGTTGGCGAGCCAGAGCTGCCCGATGATCTCGGCCACGGTCAGGTTGCGGTTGAATCCCTGGCGGCCGGTCGAGCAGAAAGAGCACTCGAGCGCGCAGCCCGCCTGCGAGGAGATGCACAGCGTCCCGCGCCGCGGCTCGGGTATGAACACCGTTTCGATCGCGTTCCCGGTGCCGACGTCGAGCAGCCACTTGCGCGTGCCGTCCGCGGCGGTCGTATCGCGGCGCACGGTCGGGCCGGAGATCGTCGCCGACGCGGCCAGCCGCTCGCGCAGCGATTTGGCGATGTCGGTCATCGCGGCGAAGTCGTCAGCGCCGGCATGGTGCAACCAGCGCATCAGCTGCTTCGCGCGGAAAGGCTTCTCGCCGAGCGCCACGCAGTATGCCTCGAGTTCAGCAGGCGTCAGGCCGAGAAGGTTCAGCATGGGCGGTTCAGATCGATTCGCGTTCTAGCGTGGGCAGATGTCGAGCGTGGGGAAGAAGTAGGCAATTTCGACCGCCGCATTCTCGGCGGAGTCCGAGCCGTGTACTGCGTTCGCGTCGATGCTTTGAGCGAAATCGGCGCGAATAGTGCCCTTATCGGCCTTTTTCGGATCGGTGGCGCCCATCAGGTCGCGATTTTTCTGGATCGCGCTCTCGCCTTCGAGCACCTGCACCATGACCGGACCCGTCGTCATGAAGTCGACGAGGTCCTTGAAAAACGGCCGCGCCCGGTGCACGGCATAAAAGCCTTCGGCGTCGGCGCGCGACAGCTGCATCATGCGCGCGGCGACGATCTTCAGGCCGGCGCGCTCGAAGCGGGTGTAGATCTGTCCGATCACGTTCTTGGCGACCGCGTCCGGTTTCACGATGGACAACGTCCGTTCAACAGCCATTCAGTATCCCCTGGGTCTTCAAAACTAACCTGCGAGGATAGCACGATAAGGCTTTGAAATGAAGAGGAATCGGGTCTAAAAGACCGCCTTTTCAGAGGCTTAACGGAGGCCGGGCGCGGGCGCCAGCCGCCACGAGGGCGCGATCGAAGCCTCGCCTTTCCCGGCGCGAAAACGCCAGTCGACCGCAACACCGGGTATGCACGCGAGCACTTCGCCGCAGTAAATGAAAGGCAGGCGTTCGCGTTGCCACGGCGGAAGACGCGCCTCCTGCAAGAGATTCTTCACTGTTCTGCGCGGCCGGTTCTCCTCCGATTGCAAACGCTCTCCGCCCTGGCGCGCACGTATCGTGATGGGAGCGCCTGCCAGTCGCGCAGCGCTCAAGCCGTCGCCGCGGCGGCGCGCCATCGTGAGCACGCCGCCCGCGTGCGGAAGCGCGATCTCGCGCTCGCCGTGCCAGGTGATCGCGGCGGCGGGCGCACTCGCCCCGCGCGCAGGCAGCAAGTACACACGCCCGCCGTGCCGGTGCAGCTCGCACTCGCCCAGGCTGACAGCCACGCCCGCATCGCGTCGCGCCTGCAGTGCCTGCCGCAAGGCTTCGTCCAGGCGGCGCGCATCGGGCATTTGCCAGCCTCCCCCGGCGATCGCGAAACGCAGAAGGTTGCGCGCGCGCGCAGGCGAGAGCTCGCGCAGGGCGTCGACCCCGAAGCTGCCCTCGTCCGCGGCGATACCAGCGTCGATACGCGCGAGATCGTCCAGTAGCGCGGCAGCTTCGCCCAGGTTGTGCGCCGCGCGCGCGAGCGTTTCGCGATACGCCGGCACGCGCGCTTCGATACGCGGCAGCACTTCGCGGCGCAGCCAGTTCCGCGTGTAGCGCGTTTCGAGATTGCTCTCGTCCTCGAACCACTCGAGCTTGCGCCGCTTCGCGTAGCGCTCGATCTCGGCGCGCGTCACCTCGAGGAGCGGCCGCAGGATCGACGGCTGCACGTCGCGGCGCGCCGGCGGCATCGCCGCCAGTCCTTTCACCCCGGCGCCGCGCAGGAGCTGCAGGAGCACGGTCTCTGCCTGATCGTCCCGGTTGTGGGCCAGCACGACGTGCGCGGCGCGCGTTGCCTGCAGCGCCGCATAGCGCGCATCGCGCGCCGCGCGCTCGGTGCTGTTGCCGCGCGCGACTTCGACTTTGACGACGCGGCAGCGCAGACCCTGCGCGCAGCACAACGCGCGGCAAAATCGCGCCCAGGATGCGGCGTTGGGGCTCAACTGATGATTGACGTGCAGCGCTTCGAGCTCGAAGCCCATGCGCTTCGCGAGCTTCGCGAGCAGGTCCAGAAGAACGACCGAATCGACGCCGCCGCTCAAGCCCGCGACGACGCGCTCGCCGGGATGGACCACGCCTCGCAGGCGCTTCGCGACGTGAGATGCAAGCCCGGAGGACGCGCTACTTCGCTTCGGCTTCCTTGAACTTGCCATAGCCGATGAGCCTCTCGAAGCGCGCCTGCACGAGCTCGGCGGCCGGCTTGTCGCGAAGCTGCCGCCAGCTCTCCTGTAGAGCTTTCTTCAGGCTTTGCACCATCGCGTCGTGATCGCGGTGCGCGCCGCCGAGCGGCTCGTGCACGATCTTGTCGACGAGCCCCAGCGCTTTCAGGCGCGTCGCGGTGATGCCCAGAGTCTCCGCGGCTTCGGCGGCATGGTCGGCGCTCTTCCACAGTATCGATGCGCAGCCTTCGGGCGAGATCACGGAGTAGGTCGCATACTGCAGCATGAGCGTCGTGTCTCCGACGGCGACCGCGAGGGCGCCCCCCGAACCGCCTTCGCCGATCACGGTGCAAACGATCGGTACTTCGAGCTCGGCCATCGCGTACAGATTGCGGCCGATCGCCTCCGACTGTCCGCGCTCTTCGGCGCCCACGCCCGGATAGGCGCCCGGTGTATCGATGAACGTGAAAACCGGTACTTCGAATTTCTCGGCGAGCTTCATCAGCCGCAGCGCCTTGCGGTAACCCTCGGGCTTGGGCATACCGAAATTGCGGTGGATTTTCTCCTTGGTATCGCGGCCTTTCTGGTGCCCGATCACCATGCACGGTTCGCCGTTGAAGCGCGCCAGGCCGCCGACGATCGCGGCGTCGTCGGCGAACGCGCGGTCGCCGTGGAGCTCCTCGAAACCGGTGAACATGCCGTTCGCGTAATCGAGCGTGTACGGGCGCTGCGGGTGGCGCGCGACCTGTGCGATCTGCCACGCGGTCAACCTGGCGTAAATCTCCTTGGTGAGCGCCTGGCTTTTTTTCTGCAGCCTCGCGATCTCCTCGGAAATGTCGAGGGCCGAATCGTCCTGGACGTACCGCAGCTCTTCGATCTTGGTTTCGAGCTCGGAGATCGGCTGTTCGAAGTCGAGGAACGTGGTTTTCATGAGGCGGCTATGATACCGGAGAGGTGGAAAGCGGGCGGCATGCCGGCCACTCGCCCTAGTACCACGCTATACCCGCCCCGCGAGGATCGCTCGCCGCGCGGGCGTCTCCACTTCCCTTCGCCTTGAACACCGCCTGCATGTTGCCCCAGGCGCGTGCGCCTTCGTGGACCGTGTGACCTTTGGCGCCGATCGCGGCGCGCCAGTCGTCGCCGAAAGCCTGCGGCTCGATCTCGACGCGGTCGGGCCAGTATTGATGGTGGTAGCGCGGCATGCCCACCAGCCGCTCGAGGTCCACTTCGGGCGCGCTGACGTACTCGAGGACCGCGAGCAGCATCTGACTCACGATGCGCGAGCCACCGGGCGCGCCCAGGATGAGCACGCCTTTCCCGTCCTCGACGAAAGTGGGCGTCATGCTCGAGAGCGGCCGCTTGCCGGGCTCTATGCGGTTCGCCACCCCGCCGCGCAGGCGAAACGCGTTCGGCACGTCGGGGCGCACGGTGAAATCGTCCATTTCATTGTTGAGGAGCACGCCGGTGCCCGCGGGAACGATGCCGGAGCCGAAGAGGAGGTTGATCGTAAGCGTCGCAGCCACGCGATTGCCATCCGCGTCGACGATCGAGAAATGAGTGGTGTTGTGACTTTCGGCGCGCTCGGCTTCGCGCTCGCCGAGCGTCGCGCTTGGCGTTGCGCGGGCGCGATCGATGCCTTTCCCCTGTTCCCGGATGTAATCGCGAGAGACGAGCCGCTTCACCGGCACCGGCATGAAGCCGGGATCCGCCAGATAGCTCCCGCGATCGCGAAAAGCGCGGCGCAGGGCTTCCACCACGAGATGATCGGTCGCCGGCTCGCCGAGCTTTCCCAACTGAAAGCGCTCGAGCATGCCGAGCGCCTGCGCAAGCGCGACTCCGCCCGCCGAAGGCAGCGCTGCGGCCGTGATCGACGCGCCGCGGTAAGAAAAGCGCACCGGTTCGCGCTCGAGCACGCGATAGCCCGAGAGATCGGCGAGCCGCCATGCGCCTCCCGACCGGTTCACCGTTTCCACCAGGGCGCGCGCGACGGGGCCGTCGTAGAAGCCGGCGGCGCCGCTGCGCGCCAGGCGCTCGAGCGTCGACGCGAGCTCGGGCTGGCGCAACACGAACCCCGCGGCGGGCGCTTTTCCGGCGTCGAGGAAGACGTGCGTGTTGACACCCGACTGGAGGAACGACTCCCTGAGGCTTGCGATGCGCGCGTAACGCGCGTCTACCGCGAAGCCTTCGCGCGCGAGCGCGATCGCACCCGCCATCGAAGTCGACAGCGGCAACCTGCCGTAGCGCTGCGCCACGTGTACGAGCGCCGCAGGCAGACCCGGGATGCCGGCCGCCGTTCCGCCGCGCGTCGTCGCGCCGCGAATCGGCCGCCCCTGCGCATCGATGTAATGCGCCGGCGTAACGCCCGCCGGAGCGGTCTCGCGCGCGTCGACCATCACCTGCCGCGCATCGGCCGCGCGATGCAGGAGAAAA
Organism: uncultured Streptomycetaceae bacterium; assembly: GCA_964621335.1. GTDB lineage: Bacteria > Pseudomonadota > Gammaproteobacteria > Burkholderiales > SG8-41 > JAQGMV01. The sequence goes on along the minus strand of CAZULX010000008.1, from coordinate 3,486 downwards.
AAACCGCCCCCGCCCAGTCCCGAGGAGTACGGCTCCACCACGGCGAGCGCCGACGCGACGGCGACGGCGGCATCGAAGGCGTTGCCGCCGCCTTCGAGCACGCTGCGCCCGGCAGCGGTCGCAAGCGGATGCGCCGACGCGATCGCCGCCCCGTGCCCGGCTGCGTGCGCGCTCCAACTGCAAACCACCAAAAGGACGGCGAAAAGCGCGGCGCGCGCCTTCACGACGGTGCCCTTAATTGTTCTCATCACTCTTTCTCATCACTCTTTCTCGTCACTCTTTCGGTAGCCGTCACTCTTTCGGTAGCCGCCACTCTTTCGGTAGTCACCACTCTTTCGGTAGCCGCCACTCCTTCGGTAGCCCTCACTCCTTCGGCCCTTCGCCTTTGAGATGTCTGGCGAAGAACGCTTCGGCGCGGCGCAGGCTGTCGTTCAGCGCGGCGCGGTTGGGCTCGTGGCTTTGCTTGGTTTTTCCGGGATCGTCGTACGAATGGTGCGCGCCTTCGTACACGACGAATTCCACCGGCTCGCCGCGCGCGCGCATGAGCTCGGAAAACTGCCGGCACACCGCGGGCGAGACTTCATCGTCGTCCGACGCCGCAAGGATGAGCAGCGGCGCGTAAGGTTTGTAATCGGTCCGCTGCATCTGCGTGCGGCAGCTCGGATACTGCGCGAGCGCTGCGCGAAAGCCTTTCACCGGATCGGGCGCTTCGATCCCGGGCGCGTCGGTTCCGAGCGTCGAGAGGAGCGTCATGCCGCCGTTCGACCAGCCCTGCAATCCGATGCGATCGGGCACCACGTCCCCGCGCGACCTCAGATAGGCGAGCGCCCCGTACGCGTCGTAGGGACGCACGTGGCGTTCGCTCACTTCCGCCGGCCGCTCGCCGTACGAGTGCTTGGGGAACCCGCCGGGAAACCCTCGCGGCCCGAAACTGTCGACGTGCAAGGCGATATAACCGCGGCCCGCCCAGAACCGCCCCCACATCCGGTGCCGCATGGTGAGCGAGTCGGCGGTGTAAATGCCGGGCTTGAGCGACGAGTACGGACCGCTGCGGCCGTGCAGCATCACGATTGCGGGATGCGGCCCCGCGTCCGCGGGCATGAAAAGATAGCCCGTGAGCGTGGTCTTCCCGTCCGCGCTCGCGAATCGGACCGTCTCGGCCGTCGCCGCAAAGCCGGCCCCGGCCCGCGCGAGCGCGAGTACGAGCACGATCAGCCGCAGTGTCCTGATATTCATGGGCGTGCAGGAATATAAACGCGCATGCGCGATAATGCACGCGATGGACGTCCCGGGTTCACGGCGCGACACACGGAATTGGCGCCGCCGCTTCTTCGCCTGGCGTATTGCGTTTGCCGCGCTTGCGCTCGCAGCCGCCGTGCCGATCGCCCTCAATGCCTACGACGACCTCGTCAGGGTCAACGAGCGGGCGCGCGAGCGGCTGGCTCTCGAGCACCGATTGTGGGAGCTCCAGCCGGGGTTTCGCGGCAAGCCCGAGACGTGGGCCCGTTTCGCCTCGCGGCTGCTGACCGACCGGCAGCTGCTCTCGCGCATCACGGCGAAATACGGGGCCGCTGCCGAGCAGATCGAGCTCGAGTACCGGCGCGATCTGACGATCGCGCGCGCCGAAGTCGTCGTGGTCGCGCTCGCGATATGGGCTGTGCCGCTCGGCCTCGTATACGCGATCGCATGGGCCTACGGCCGCCGCAAACGCGGCCCGGTTCCGAAGACCCAGCCCGCGAGCGCATCCGATCCCCGTTATCTCCCGCCGAACGCATAGGCGCGCCGCCGAGCCGCCAGCGCTCGCGTATAGTAGCGGCCTTTTTATCCGCAACTTCAGGAGACTTCTTTTGACAAAGCTCGCGCCCGCGCTCGCCGCGCTCGCCCTCGCCCTCGCCGTCGCCCCGGCGGCACACGCTCAAAGCTACCCGGTGAAACCCATCCGCCTCGTCGTCGGCTTCACGCCCGGCGGCGGCGTCGACATCAACGCGCGTCTCCTCTCGCCCAAGCTCCACGAATACCTCGGGCAGAACGTGATCGTCGAGAATCGTCCGGGCGCCGGAACCAACATCGCAAACGAGTTCGTGGCGAGATCGGCGCCCGACGGATACACGCTCCTCATCAACACCGCGGCGATCGTGATCAATCTCAGCCTCTACAAGAAAGTGAATTACGAGGCGAAGGATTTCGTGCCGGTCTCGATGTTCTCGCAAAGCCCGAACATCCTGACCGTCCATCCTTCGCTGCCGGTGAAGAACGTGAAGGACCTGGTCGCGCTGGCGAAGTCGAAACCCGGCGCGATGAATTTCTCCTCTGCCGGCAGCGGCACCACGCAGCATCTCACCGGCGAGCTTTTCAAGCTGCGCACCGGGACGAAAATCGTGCACGTCCCCTACAAAGGCAGCGCCCCTTCGCTCACCGCGCTCCTGGGCGGCGAAGTGGAAATGACGTTCGCGAACATTCCTGCGATCTCCTCGCACGTGAAATCGAAGCGCCTGCGCGCGCTCGCCAACGCGGGAAGCAAGCGCGCGAACCAGATGCCCGACCTTCCGACGCTCAAGGAGTCCGGCATCAACGGCGTGGAAGTCGTCGTCTGGTACGGAATTTTCGCGCCCGCCGCGACCCCGCGCGAAACCGTGAGCGCGCTCTCCGGCGCGATCGCCAAGGCGGCGCGCTCGCCCGACGTGCGCGAGCGGCTGCTCGGCCAGGGTGCGGAACCGGTCGGCAATTCCCCCGAGGAATTCGCGAAGCTCTATCGCGAGGAGCTCGCGCGCTGGGCCGAGGTGGTGAAAGTCTCGGGCGCGGTGGCGAACTAAATCTGAACCGTCAGGATGTTGTTTCGGCGGAGGCGGCGCGGCGTCAGAGCGAACCGTCGCAACTCCTGATGCCGCAAATTGGGAATAGGACTTGTTTCACGGCGTATGAGCCGTGTATTTTAGCGTGAAACGCGGTGCACCCCTTCCCCGCGCGGCCCGCGTTGCCGCCAACGCCACAGGAGCACGACATGCAAATTAAGAACATCGGTGTCACCAGTCCCGGCGACATGGGCCAGGGCGTCGCAATACGGCTCAAGGCGTCCGGCTTCCAGGTCCATGCCGCGCTCGAAGGACGCAGCGCCCGCACTGCGGAGCTCGCGCGCGAGGCCGGCATCAACGACTGCGGCACGATGCAACGTCTCGTCGAGACGTGCGATGCCGTGTTCTCGATCCTCAATCCGGGCGCGGCCGTGGACAACGCGCGCAAGGTCGCCGCCGCGATGCGCGCGGCGAGGAAGAAAATAGTCTTCGTCGATTGCAACGCGATCGCGCCGCAGACCGGCCATGAGATCGAGCGCATCGTGCGCGACGCCGGCGGTGTGTTCATCGACGGTGGCCTGATCGGCCCGCCGCCTCGCGGCAAAGCCAAAGTGCGCCTGTACGTCTCGGGGCCCGATGCAGGACTGCTCTCGCAGATTAACGATGATCAACTTCTGGTGCGCGTCGTGGGCGA
>CAZULX010000007.1:0-3241 GCA_964621335.1 uncultured Streptomycetaceae bacterium | reverse complement strand
GCCGAAGCCGCAGATCTGGCTGAAGACGCGCTCGGCGAACTCCTCGCTGTATCCGTTCGCGCGCATGCCGAGCTTCAGCCGCGCTTCGAAAGGCTCGAGCCCGCCTTTGCGCTTCCACGCCGCCATCGCACGCCGCAACTGGTCCGCTTCACCCGCGCTGAAGTTCGCCGCGACCATCGCGAGCTGCATCACCTGCTCCTGGAAAATCGGCACGCCCAGCGTGCGCTCGAGCACTTGCTTCACTTCCTCGTTGGGATAAGTCACGGGCTCCATGCCCTGCTTGCGGCGCAGGTACGGATGCACCATGCCGCCCTGTATCGGCCCCGGGCGCACGATGGCGATCTCGACCACGAGGTCGTAAAAGCGCTCGGGTCTCAACCGCGGCAGCATCGACATCTGCGCGCGCGACTCGATCTGGAACACGCCTATCGTGTCGGCGCGGCGGATCATCTCGAAGACCCTCGGGTCGTCTCCGTGGTTGAGGATTTCCGGCATCGTGTCGGCGGGCTTCCTCTGCGGATCGACGAATTCGAGCGCGCGCCGGATGACCGAAAGCATGCCGAGCGCGAGCACGTCCACCTTGAGGAGCTTCAATGCCTCGAGGTCGTCCTTGTCCCACTGGATCACGCTGCGCTCGGCCATCGCCGCGTTCTCGATCGGCACCAGCTCGGCGAGCGGTCCGCGCGAAATCACGAAGCCGCCGACGTGCTGTGACAGGTGCCGCGGAAAACCGACGAGCGTCGTCACGAGCTCGACGAGATGCCGCATCACCGTGCTGTCGGGATCGAATCCCGACTCGCGCAGGCGCTGCGGTATGGCGTGGCGGCTATCCCACCACGCGAGCGTTTTCGCGAGCCGGTCGACTTGCGAGAGCGCGAGCCCCAGCGCTTTGCCGACGTCGCGCACCGCGCTCTTCGGCCGGTAACAGATGACGGTGGCGGCGATGGCGGCGCGCTCGCGCCCGTACTTCCTGTAGACGTACTGGATGACTTCCTCGCGCCGTTGGTGCTCGAAATCGACGTCGATGTCGGGGGGTTCGTTCCGCTCGCGCGAGATGAAGCGCTCGAAAAGGCCGTGCATGCGCGCCGGATCGATCTCGGTGATGCCGAGGCAGTAACACACCGCGGAATTGGCCGCCGAGCCGCGGCCCTGGCAGAGGATGTGCTGCTCGCGCGCATAGGCCACGACGTCGTTCACCGTCAGGAAGAAATGCTCGTACTCGAGCGCTGCGATGAGCGCGAGCTCGTGCTCCACGAGGCGGCGGATCGCTTCCGGAGCGCCTTCCGGGAAACGGCGCGCGAGCCCCGCGTAAGTGAGCTTGCGCAGATGGCTCGCGGGGGTTTCGTCTTCGGGAACGAGCTCGGACGGATATTCGTAATGCAGCGTGTCGAGGTCGAAATCGCAGCGCCCGGCGATGCGCGCCGTCTCTTCGAGGAGCTCGGGCGGATAGATCTGCGTGAGCCGCAGGCGAGTGCGCAAGTGACGCTCCGCGTTGGGCTGGAGCGCCGTGCCCGCTGCAGGCACGGAGACGCCGAGGCGGATCGCGGTCAGCACGTCCTGCAACGCCTTCCGCGAGCGCACGTGCATGTGCACGTCGCCGGCTGCGGCGAGCGGGAGGCCGCTCAATTTCCCAAGCTCGCGCAAGCCCGCGAGCCGCGCGGCGTCGTGCGCGCCGTACACCAGCTCGACAGCGATCCACGCGCGCCGCGGAAAACACTGCGCTACGAGGCGCGCGTGATCGAGATCCGGTTCGCGCTCGGGGACGAGGAGCGCGAGACAGCCTCCAATGCCTTCAGCGAGATCGGCAAGCTCGACGCGGTACTTGCCTTTGGGCGTTCGCATGCGCGCGCGCGTGATGAGCGCGCACAGCGCGCCGTAGCTCGCGCGATCCGTCGCCAGCAGCACGAGCTTGGGTCCTTTCTCGACCTTGATCTCGGCGCCGATGACGAGCTTGAGCCCGGCCTTTCCTGCCTCGGTGCTTTTATCGTTGAGCGCTTTCGCGGCGATGTGCGCGCGCACGACGCCGGCAACCGAGCATTCGTCGGTGATCGCGAGCGCGCCGTAACCGAGCGCATGCGCGCGCTCCACGAGCTCCTCCGGGTGCGATGCGCCGCGCAGGAAAGTGAAGTTGGTGAGGCAGTGAAGCTCTGTGTAGCGCGGCAGCATGATGCGGTGACGAGTGACGGGTGACGGGTGACGGGTGACGAGTGACGAGTGACGGGTGACGGGTGACGAGTGACGAGTGACGAGTGACGGGTGACGGGTGACGGGTGACGGGTGACGAGTGACGAGTGACGAGTGACGGGTGACGAGTGACGAGTGACGGGTGACGAGTGACGGGTGACGGGTGATGGGTGACGGGTGATGGGTGATGGCGCTCTCGTTGTGGACAACGACACAACAAAGGGCGAGTCGTTACCAGTCACCAGTCACGGCTTTCAAGCAAAGAAGCCGTGAAGAAACCAGCGCGCGCCGGCATTGCGCTCGCGATAGATCCACAGCAGCGCGTCGGCCGGATTGGCCGCCACGAAATAGTCGCGCATGACGTCGTGGCCGTCCCACCAGCCGGACTCGATGCGCTCGGGGCCGGAGAGGAGCGTGAGCTTGCCGTCGTAGGTCGGGGCTGCTGCGACTTCGCTCAAAGGCCGCGGTTGCGGCAGCAGCCACAACGGGCGGCCGGCGATCGGGCTCGCGGGCGTGTCCAGGCTCCCGGGCGTACACGCGCGCCACGCAAACTCGGGGCGGTGATCGGCAAAGCGCTTGAGGCCGAGCACGGCCTCGTCGCCCAGACGTGCGCGCAGGCGCTCGATCAGTTGCGCCGCGGCTTCTTCCTCCCGGCCCGCATCGGGAAGGAGCGAGAGGTTGCGCGAAGTGAGCGGCAACAGGAGCTCGCTTTCGAGCGCGATCACGGTGGCAGGGCAGGGGAGCGCGGTGCGTTCGAGCTTCTCGCGCAGCACGCTCACGAGATGGTCGGCGTCGCGCGTGGCTGCGACGAGCGAGAGCGTGAGCTTCGTGGGCTCCCGGCCGTGATGCGTGAACGTGAAGACGAGACTTTGCGCGCCGTTCGCGATCGCCGCGAGAAAACCGCACAGCTCGGTGAGGAGCCTGCGCGCGGCGAAAAGCAGCATCTCGGCTTTCTGCGCGGGCGCGGGTAGCGGCTGCTCGGCTTTGAAAACGGTGGGCGGCGTAAAGAAAAGCCGCGGGTCGGGAGTGAGCCCCAGCGCGCGGTCGAGGTCCCGGG
>CAZULX010000006.1:0-3667 GCA_964621335.1 uncultured Streptomycetaceae bacterium | reverse complement strand
CTTCGATCAGGTAGTCGCGCCGGATCGGGCTGTAATCACCGAAAATGCGCGGTTGTACGGGTCCCGAGAGCCACGGCACGCGCGCGGCCCGCCAGATGTGGTGATGTGCGTCGATGACAGGTTCGTCCACGGGGCGGGAGTTAAGCATCGAAGCATTTCGGTCGGGCAATCGTCCGATGTTCACGGCTCAGGTGTTCGGCTGCCTGCAACACAGTTTCGCTTCATGTAGTCCATGACAGGCGGAAGCAGCTTGGACCAGGCAGCCACTTTCTTTGAACCACCGCCATACTGGTGTCTTCGTGAGCATAGCTGATGAAGACCTTGTTTCGGACATCGCCAACGTCCATTTATGTTCCTCTCAGCATAAGTTGCGACACATCCCAGTGCAGCGGTGCCGGCCGGATCAGCCTGTCGGTGGCGAATTCGTAGTGTGACGCAATCCGCCGACGCTGTGCAGTCTTGTACACAGGAGCGATGATGCTACCGTTCACTCCATGCGGGAATTCCTCATCCTAGCGATCCACCTACCGCTCGCAGCCCACCTGACAGTCTGTTGTCGGACCCGGTCACCAGGTTTCCCGACATTCGTCTGAGCCTAACGAAGACGAGCAGGCACGAATGCGCAGAGCATGACCGCTGCGATCCCGATGGGAATTCGATTCATTGGCGTCCCCCTTTACCACGCGTTAAGAACTGATCCCGCCGCGGTTATAGTAGCCGCATTCCCCGCCAGTCGAAGCGCGCGATGAGCCTCATCACCCACGATCGTTTCGTAACCCACGCATCCACTGTGCCGGCGACTCGCGGACAAACCGTGGGGCTCTTCCTCCGGGAGAAAGTGTTGCCTGAGACGCTCACGCCTGGAACGAAACCGCACGTCGTGCTGATGGTGCACGGCGGTTTCGCGCCCTCGACCGTCGCGTACGACCTGCAATACCGCGACTACAGCTTCATGGCGGCGATGGCGAACGCCGGCTTCGACGTGTTCGCGATGTCTCACACCGGATACGGGCCGTCGCCGCGGCCGCTCATGGATGACCCGTGCAACGTCGACCGCGAGTTCCAGCCCGAGCTGATCCCGCACGTACTGAAGGACTTAGCGCCGCCGCGCTACCCGCACAAGCTCGTGTCGAGCCGCAGCGAGTGGGACGAGCTCGAAACCGTGATCGCCTACATTCGCTCGCTGCGCAAGGTCGACAAGGTGAGCCTGGTCGGATGGTCGACGGGTGCGCCGCGCGCTGGCGGATTCGCGGCGCTCCATCCCGCCGAAGTCGACAAGCTCGTGCTGTTCGGGCCTGCGCCTTACTTCCCGCGAGAGGAGCCGCCGCGTGAGATGCCGGAGCCCGGCGCCCCGACGATCCTGCAGACGAAAGAATTCCTGCTCCATCGCCGCTGGCAGGATCACGTGAAATGCGAAGGTCAGCTCGAGGACCGCGAAGTGTGCAGCGCGGTGTGGCGCGAGCTGATGGCGCTCGATCACGTCGGTGCGCAGTGGGGACGTAACGGCGAAGGCATCATGCGCGCCCCCAACCGCATGAACTTCGGCTGGCGCGAGAACCTCGCGAAGATCAAGGCGCCCACGCTGATGCTAATCGGCGAGTACGACAATTACGCGAAGCGCATCGACGCGTGGCGCGGCCTGAGCGTCACGCACCGGCTTTTCATCAAGGTCGCGTGCGCCTCGCACTTCATGCAGTTCGAGCGCGGGCGCCATCTCCTGTACCGTGCGACCGAAAGCTGGTTGAAGACCGGTGCGGTCGACGGCGCCGAAAAGGGCGAATTTTCAGCCGATGCGAACGGCGCGCTCGCGCCGGCGGCGGCCTGACAGAAAACCGGGTCAGAGTCACTTTAAGGTCAGCGTTACGCGAAGACGGTGGGCACAGCGACTCATAGCTCGGTGCACTTGCGATCTGCCGATGCTCATCGCGCGTTGCGGACAGCGCATCGATCCGGCGCCGATGCCGACGCGGCTCGGTCTTGCAGAGGCTCGGGCGAACTTGCGGGCAAGCGCCCTGCCCTTGCGCCGCCGGCTCGTGCGACCAGGAGCAGCGCCGCCGGTAACGCGCTCACCAGATTGATGGCGCCGTAGATCACCGAGATTGCCACGATCTGTTCCGCGCTCAACCCCGTTGGGTAGAAAAACAGTAGAGCCACGGCTTCGCGGCTGCCCCAATCGGCGACAGAGATCGGCAGTAGCGTGAGGCTGCCGAGGATGAGCGGCGCAACCAAATACAAGGCGATCCCGTGGCCGCCCAGACCGAGCCCACGCGCGGCGAGCCACAGGTTGGCCATCAACAGTAGCTGGATCGCAAGCGAGCAGGCGTAGTGCGTCGGCGAAGCGAGGGGATTGAGGATCGCTCGCATCGCCCCTGGTCTGATGCGAATCACGCGGCGAAAGCGGTAGGCCAGGACCAGCAGCGAGCCGCCCAGCACGATGACCAGGCCCGCCGTCAATACGATGCGTCCGCCCACGTCCGCAGCGAACAGGCCGAGATAATAGGGCGTGAGCAGCAGGATCACCCCTGCCAGCACGATCTGCCCCGAAACGCGGTCGAGCAACTGGCTTGCGGCAAGCGGCCACGTGTCCGCGTAGGGCTGAAGCACCCGGAAGCGGGTGATCTCGTTCAGGATCAACGCGGGGCCGAGCTGACTGAAGAACGCGCCGAGCCAGGTGGCGCAAAAGAACCGCGCGTAACGCGCTTCGATGCCGAGCGCGCCGGCCACCGCGCGCCACCTCGCAGCAAAGAGCGCGAACAGGACCGCGTTCACGGCGAGCATCGCGAGGCCGACGGCCACGTCGAAACGCTCGAGGTGCGACCACACGCTGCGCGCGTCGACAAGCGAGAGCACGAGCGCCACCAGCGCGGCCGCCACGGCGATGCGGGCTGCAGGACTCATGAAGACGGTCTTGCGTGCTTGCGAGCTCATCGATTCGCCCTCAAGCGAGCGCGGCGGTCGCGGTTAGAAAATCGTCGAGCGTGTCCTGCCATTTCCGCGGCTTGCACAGGCGGAGATTGTCGCGAAAACATTCGCGCAGCGCACAGTCGGTCATCAGGCGTTCCAGATGCGCGGCGAAGCGCCGCGCGTCATCGGGCGGCGCCAGCAGCCCGGTGATGCCGTGCCGGTATACGCGTGCGGCGGCACCGACATCCGTCGTAACGGCGGGAAGCCCTTTGGCGGCGGCTTCCGCGAGAGCCATGCCGTACGCTTCGAATCGGCTGGGAAAAACGAACAGATCCATGCGCTCCATCACCTGCGCGATGGCGGCTTGATCGAGGGCGCCGTACTGGCATATGCGCGGCTCGAGCCGGAGTCGCTTCGCCGCGGCGTCGAAACGGCGCGTATATTCCACGTCCATGGCCCGGTCGCCGATCAGATGCCATTGCCAGGCGATGTCGCGCAGTCCCGCAAGGACGCCGAGCAGCTCGAGCAGCCCTTTGCCGGGAAGCAGATTGGCCACCGTGAGCAGGCCGACCCTGCCGTGCGGCGGTGCCGGTTGCCGCTCCCGCGAACTCAGGAAAGGCGCCGCAATGCCGGGCTCGCAAACAAAAACGGGGCGATGCGGATGCCGTTCTGCAAGACGCGCCTGCAAACCATGACCGGTGACGATGACCAGCCCCGCCGCGTCCACGGCGCGCGCTTCCATGCTTGCGAGGCGCAGGCGCTC
>CAZULX010000005.1:0-3506 GCA_964621335.1 uncultured Streptomycetaceae bacterium | reverse complement strand
GATAACCGGCTTATCGGACGCGACGCTTTATAGCAACATGGAGCCTGGACACGCACAGCAACCATGGAGAACAGCGATGTATTCATATCCGCAGATACTGAGTACCGAAGAGCCGCGCGTAGTGCCTGCGCTACTTCGCGGATGGAGTCTCTCGCGTGACGTGATGCCTGCGCAGAAGCTGCTCGTGCCTGTGGACGGCTCTCCCGAGTCGCTGCGCGCCCTCGAGTACGCGGCCTCCTACGCACAAAGTACTGGTTCATCGATCCATCTGCTGAACGTACAGCCGCAGATCATGGCAGGGGACATCACGCTCTTCATGACGGCAAAAATGGTCGCCGATAAGCGCATGGCGGCGGCAATGGAGGCACTGCGGCCTGCGAGAGGGCTGCTCGAGCGGCGCGGCATCGCATACACGAGCGAGACTCGTTGGGGTTCCACTGCGCGCGAGATCGCTCGTTGCGCCGCCGCGGCCACTTGCACGAAGGTCGTGATGGGAACCCGGGGGCGCGGCTTCCTGGCGCGCCTCTTCAGCGGCTCTGTAGCCAGTGAAGTGGTGCAGAGGGCGACCGTGCCGGTCACGCTGATCAAGGAGAACGGGGCAGCGCGCCGCGCACTCGCTGTGTGTATGAAATGCATGTTCGGCCGCTGGACCGGCTCGGACGGCGCATGCCTGTGTTCGGCGTAATGGAGAAACCCTCTCAGGTGTCCCGATGATCGAGCCCAAGGCAGCATCCCGTCTCGTCTGGGCGGGACAGGAGACAGTCGAGCAGATCGCCGAAAATCTGAAAGAGCACCGGCGCACGATGCTCAAGCTTCCGGCCAACTATCATCACGCACTTTCCATGCGCCTCCATCAGAACGCTCGAGTGCGCGGGGTCATGGACCTGTCGGGCGATGCCGGGCTCCTTGAGCGGATAGCGGAACTCGGCGGCTTGCACGCCCTCAGGGCGCTCGTGGGGCCGATGCGCGAGGTCGGTGCCTGCCGGCGCTCGATAACCTCGTGCGCATCGGCCAGCTCAAGGCCGAGACCCGCGTCAGCGGCTTTCAGAAATACCTGTATCAGCAGCAGGCCGCGGCAGCAGCTTCCACGCGCTCGCGAGCAGGGCGAAGCCCGCGAGGGTGATCACCGCCGATCCGACGTACATGCCGCGCAGGCCGGTCAGGTCCGCGAGCGCGCCGGAGATGAGCCCGCCCGCCCCTGCGCCGATCTGGAACGAAATGCTGAAAGTGGCCATCGAGCGCCCGCGCGATTGCGGGTTCGCGAGATCCATCGCGAGCGCGGTGCTGGTCGCGCCGATCATCGCCATGCCGATCGCGACGAAGAATCCGCCGACGAGTATGAGCCCGATGCCTTGGGCGCCGATGATGAGCAGCAGGCCCGTCAACTGCGCGCCGAGCCCGATCGCGATCGCCGGGCCGCGTCCGATCGCATCGGACTTCTTTCCCAGCAGCGGGCGCACGATGATGCTCGTCAATCCCGTGAGCACGTAGAACCAGCCGATGTTGTCGATGCCGAGCGCGCGCGCGTAGAGCGGCAGGAAAGCCATTACCGACGGCGTCACCAGCGACGAGCACAGGTTGAGGCCGGTTGCGATCAGCACGCCGCGCTCGATGAGTCCCGCGCGTGCCGCGCCCTCCCCCGCCGCAGGGGCCGCTTTTGGCTCCGCTCTTCTTCTCGCGAGTATGACGGCGATCGGCAGTCCCAGAAGCGCGAGCGCGGCCGAGAGCACGAAGACCGCCTGGAAGCCGCCGCTGCCCGCCACGATCCACAGTGCCAGCGCCGGAAAGATGATGGATGCGCCGGTGGTGACGCTGGTGTAGTAGCCGGCCGCTTCCCCGCGCCGCTCCGAAGGCGCCACCGTCGCGAGCGTCGTGTAGCCGCCGGTGTTGACGCCGGCCCAGCCTAAGCCCCGTACGAAATTGCCGACGAAAAGCATCGCCAGAATCGGCACCAGGAAAAGAAGCGTTCCGGTCGCAAGGAGCACGAGGCCAACCGCGAGCACGCCGGCCGCGCTCCACTTGTCCGAGATGTGCCCGACGAAAGGCCGCACCGTGAAGCTCGGCACCGCGAAGGCGAGGAGCGCGAGCCCGGCGACGAAAGCGGATCCGCCGAGATCGGTCACGTAAAGCGGGATGATGGGCGTCAGCACCCACTGGTTCGCGTAACCCAGGAACATCGCGAGGCACAGCAGAAGAAAAGGCCGGGTCGCGAGCGACGAGCCCGGGCCTTTGCTCACGTTAGGGGCTCTTAGAGGTCAGGCCTGCGGAACGTCTCTCAGGAAAACCGTGATGTCGGTCGTCGGCGGCTTTGCCGGCACCTGATAGAAAAGGTCGGCTGCGAAACCGCGGTGATACGAAGTGTGGTTGATGAGGTGCAGCAGGATCTGTCCGCGCGTCATGACCCCGTCACCGCCGCCCACGAAAGTGAAGGCCACTTTCTCGTCGAGCGCCTCGTCGGTGATGCGATCGCTCCACTCGACGTACCACTGGTCGAGCTTCTGCTGGGCGGCGCGCAGCTCTTCGAGCGTGGGCGTTTCGGTCGTGTTGCGCGCGGTGTAGCCGTGAGGACGCGCTTCGAGGTGCGCCTGAAAAATCGAGTCGATGACGTAGTTGTGGTTGAGCGTGTGGACGATGTTCTTGAACAGCGTCTTGCGCGGCACGGTCGCCTCCCCTTCCGGCAAGGCGCGAACGGCATCGAAGAACACGGTGTTGGCCCACGCGTTGTAGCGCGTCAGCATGCGGGCGGTGGCGGTGTTGGTCATGGCGTCCGATCGGGTATGCGACCCGCCATTCTAAGTCCGGCGCATGGCGTACCGCTATCTCGCGCCGCCTGGCCAAAACTCCGGTAGCGCAACGCATCGCCCAGCAGAGCAAACGCGGCCTATCGGCAGCACTGGGTCGCCACGCGGACGTATCCGTCGGCCATGCCCCGGCATGGCAATCGTCATACCGGCCCCGCCTCGGTATGAGGGCGTCGTCAGCCCTTCGCTTCGCGGTCGAGCAGCGCGCGCTTGCGTGCCACCCCCCAGCGATAGCCCGAGATTGCGCCGTCGCTGCGCACCACGCGGTGGCACGGGATCGCCACCGCGAGCGCGTTGGCGGCGCAGGCCGACGCGACCGCGCGCACCGACTTCGGCGCGCCGATGCGCTTCGCGAGCTCGCTGTAGCTCACGGTCGCGCCGGGAGGAATGTCGCGCAGCGCCTGCCACACGCGCTGCTGGAAAGCGGTGCCGCGCACGTCGAGCGGGAGGTTGAGCCCCAGGCGCGGTGCTTCCACGAAGCCGACGACTTTGGCGACCCATCGCTCGAACTCGGCGTCAGCGCCGTCGAGCCGCGCACGCGGAAAGCGGTCCTGGAGATCGCGAGCGAGCGCATCGGGATCGTCGCCGATCGAGATCGCGCACACGCCGCGTTCGCTGCGTGCGACGAGGATGGCGCCGAGCGAGCAGGCGCCGATCGCGAAGCGAATCTCGACGCCGGCGCCGCCTGCACGAAAGCGCGTCGGC
>CAZULX010000004.1:0-3988 GCA_964621335.1 uncultured Streptomycetaceae bacterium | reverse complement strand
ATGGCGGTCGCGTAGAGCGCGCCGACTTCCGCCATCGCCGCGTGCATCGAGATGACGTCCTTGTGGTTCACGCGGTAGTACGCGCCGAGCGGACGCTTGAGCGCGTCGGAGGTCTTCTCCTCCGTCAGGCCGCCGCGGGTCTTGGTCGTCTTGTAGGGCCAAGACTTCTCGGAGCAGATCCCGTGCTTGTGCCAGCCTTTCATTGCACCGCGCGCGGATGACCCTTCGTATTTCTCTCCCGGCCACTCATCGTAGCGCTTCGCCATTTCGTAGAGCATGCGCGCGCTGACCGGTGTCGGATCGGGAACGACCCGCCGCCGTCGCAGCAGATAGTTCGCCACGGTCGCCAGGCCGAAGCCGGTACAGGCGCCTTCGGTGCCCTGGTCGAGGATCGGCACCTTCCACTTGCGATAGTCGGGCAGGTCGATCTCGGTCGGCACTTCGTACAATGTCGCTTCGTACATGCGATCGCGAAAATCGAGCGTATCGGGACGCGCGTCGAGCGTGCGCGCACTGGCTTTGATCTGTTTGGCCATATCGTACCTCCTTGCTCCGGACCAAGCCGGGACTCCACCAGTACACCAAGTGCGCGCTCGAAAATCAAATCTCCCGAAAAGAGAGGTTTATGCTAGCGTTGAACCGTGAATGACATCTTCATCAGCTACGCGAATGCGGACCGCGCAGTAGCGCAGCCACTCGCGGCGACCGGCCGGTATCGCGTCCAGCTTTCGGGTGTCCCGGGCGCGTAACGTGTGATAGCCGACTGAACCGCTCGAAGAAAACCTCGTGAGCTACGCCGTCGCAGACCCCGCGCTCGCCAGCACTGGCGCGACGCTCATCACCACGGGCATGCTGCCGGCGTTGATGCTCGCGAGTGGGGCGCTGACGGCGCCGGTGTCGCTCGTCCTGCTGTGGCTGTATCGACGCGCGGTGCTGCGTTCGATGTCGGCTGAGGCCGGCACGGCGGCTGCGCCGGCTGATGAAGGCACGGGCGCGGCGATCGGTCGTCCTGCGCTGCAGACGCGGCTGATCGACGCCGCTACAGTCGATGCAGTCGATCCACCGCTGTATCGGTACGCACGTGACGCACTCGTTTCCGCCACTACCGTTTACGTGGTTGCGGGCCTCGCCTATGCGCTCGTACTTACCAGCGCATGGTTGTGGTTTACGAGCAAGGACGGTTTCGTGCTGACGCGCTTTCTCTGGCTCCTTTCGTGCTATGCATGGCCTACCGCCCTCGCGGTGGGCATGCTCGCAGCGGTCAGTCGCGGGCAGCGCATGCTGGTGGCGCTCGCCTACTTCACGATGCTCTTCGCAGTCGCGATCCTCGGCCTCGTGCGCAATGCGGAGCTGACCTTCGGGCAGCTCGTCACCTTCTGGGCCGTGACCAATGCGCCGGCCTCGCTGCTCCTGCTGGCTTTCCTCCACCGGCGCGTGCGCGCGGTGGGGCCGCTGGTGCTGTCGTTTATGGTGACTGCCGTGATCGGTTCGCAGGTGCTGCTGAGTGCGGTGGCATCGGGCGAGGCGGGGTTGAGAGGTGCCGTGCGGGTCGGCGCTGTGCTGAGCCTGGGCGGGACGGAAGTGTTCTTCACGCTCATGCTGCTCGGTTTTGCGCTCTTCGGCATTGCGGGCTGGTGGCTGCTCAAGCGGATAGGCCGGCGTTACCAGGAGCGCAAGATGAGCGACCAATCGCTGACGCTCGACGCCATGTGGCTGTTGTTCGGCGTAGTGCAGTCCATTACGCTCGCCTTCGAAGGCTGGGCATGGATCTTTACGGGCCCCGCGGCTTTTATCGTCTACAAGGCGATCGCCGCGTTCGGATTCACGGTGACCGGTGCTGCGCGCGCGCAAGGGGCGAGTCCTACGCTACTGCTGCTGCGCGTTTTCGCTCTCGGTGGGCGAAGCGAGCGGCTGTTCGACGCGCTTTCCAAGCGCTGGCTGCGCGCAGGACCCATTTCCATGATTGCCGGCCCTGACCTTGTCACATCGACAGTCCAGCCTCACGAGTTTCTGGATTTCATGGGCGGTCAGCTGTCACGACGCTTCGTTGCCGGCAGCGACGATCTCGAGCGGCGTCTGCGCGGAATGGATCTCGGCCCCGATCCCGATGGCAGATATCGAGTGAACGAGTTCTTCTGCTATGCGGACAGCTGGAAGGAAACCATGCGCAAGCTCGCGGCCGGCGCCGATGCCGTATTGATGGACCTGCGCAGCTTTTCACGTCAAAACCAGGGTTGCATCTTCGAGCTTCAGCAATTGCTCGATTCGGTTCCGCTCGAGCGGGTCCTCTTTCTCACCGACGATACCACCGACCGCGGGTTCCTGGAGCAGGTGCTGCAGGACGCGTGGCGAAGCGTACGGCCGGATTCTCCGAATTGCCGGATCGCTGCACCGGAGGCGCGTCTGCTGCGCATAGCAGCTTCGCACGCAACTGACGTGCGCGGACTGCTGAAGCTCCTGCTCGCCGGACCTTCGAGCCAACGCCGCGAGGCGCTGCTGCAAACGTGACGGCGATCTTTCTGAGCTATCGCCGCAGTGACACCAGCGGCTATGCAGGGCGCCTCGCTGATGCACTGGAAAAGCGCTTCGGCAAAAGCAGCGTTTTTCAGGATATCGAAGCGATTGCCCCGGGCAGCAACTTTCAGTACGCCATCGATACGGCTATCGCGCAGTGCGAAGTGGTCCTCGTGCTGATCGGAGATACATGGTCCGCGGAGCAAGGTGCGGATGGGAATCTCCGGCTCGATGACCCGCGGGATTTCGTGCGGCTCGAGGTTACCTCAGCGCTGCGCGCCGGGAAACCGGTGCTGCCCGTACTCGTGGAAGGCGCGAAGATGCCGGCAGAACATACGCTGCCGGCAGATCTCAAGACATTGTCGCAACTTCAGGGGCTGGAGCTTTCCGACAGCCGCTGGGATTACGATCTCGATCGCCTGGCAGGTGCGATTCGAAAGCTCACCGGAGGCCGTCCCGAGCGGCGCCGCAGACGAATGCTGGTGCTGGCCGGATCAGGCGCAGTAATCGGCACGCTCGCCGCACTAAGTTACGTGAAGCTCAGCCGACCGGCGGACGTCTCGGGGCGGTGGAACTTGCCCAACGGTAGCTTCTGGATCGTTGTGCAGGATGGACCGCGGCTCGCGATCGAGGAAACGCACTATCAGTCCAAGGAAGTGTGGAAGCGTGGAAGCGGAACGGTGCAGAAGGATCGCGTGCACTTCGCGCTCGACATCGTTCATGGCGCGCCGCGTCGCTACGAGGGCGATCTTAGACTCTCGTCCGATCGGAACACGTTGAGCGGCGAAGTACGCGATGCGAGCGCGGGGCGCAAGGAGTCACTCGCGCTCATGCGCTGAGGCCGATCGATCCGGTCCACGCTCTCCGTCCCAGCTTCCTTGAGGCGGGATTACTTTGCTGACGAGCTCGTACTGCTCATGGTCGAATGCGCTTGCCGGACAGCCTCGCGCGAACGACTCAGCGCTTCGTCGTTTCGACTTCCTGCAGCCGCGTCTGCGGACACGCCGCGAGCAGCGCCTGGATTTCCCCGAGCGTCAGGCCGCACGCGGATGCCGCCTGTTCCGGCGTGGCGTGGCCCGTCAGAACGAGACGGATCGCGTACGCGAGATCAGCGTTGAAAGTGTGCTGGCTGTTCCACATCGTCGTCTCCTAACGCCGTGCCGTGAGCCAAATGTCCCTTACCTCTGTCGGTAACGACATTTGCCGGCCGCGCCTTGAGCACACCATAGGAGCCCGTATTCTGCTCGTATCCGCGGGCTATGGAAGCCGCGGGCCTCGCGCTTTTTGCGATAATTCGCGATAACCGCGACGCGCCGCCGCGCGAGCACCCTCGGCGGCCTCGCCTGTCGCGGCAATAGCACCCCGAAAGGAGACCGACCATGGCTGTCCCGCCACCACCCAAGATCGAGTTCGTCGATCGCCCCGAGCTCATCGAGACGTTCGTCGACAGCATCAGGAACGTCACCTTCGATGG
>CAZULX010000003.1:0-3138 GCA_964621335.1 uncultured Streptomycetaceae bacterium | reverse complement strand
ACGCCGGTGTCGAGCATGTCCACCGAAACAGCGATGCGTGGCAGATCGTTTTTCTTGAACTTGTTGATCAGCCCGTCGCCATAGCTGCCGTCGCGAACGCGCTCGGTGGTCGAGGTGATAATCTGCACCACGCCGACATGCTGAGGATACATTTCCTCGAATACTTCGGCGATGCGATGCGCGTGCGCCTTGGTCATCGCAAAAACGATGGTCTTGCCCGGAAGCTGCCCGGACTGATCCTTCAGGCAGACATCCATGATTTCTTCCCATTGCTTGCGCAACGTGTCCTTGTTGCTGACTTCGACTTCTATTTCAGTGCCGGCGTAGTCGATGGCATCGGGATCGATCCCTTGCTCGATCAGCGCGTTTCGGTCTTCCTCCGTAAGATCGGCGCCTTTGATTCCTTTGCGTTGAAATCCCGTGCGCGCCTGATACAGGCTGAAGTCGACGAGAAAGCCCTCTTTCACCGCCTGCGGATACTCGTAAAGGAACGTCGGTGTCGTGTTTTCGCAGTTGAAGACCCTGAACGTGTCGCGCTCTATGAAATTCGCCGGCGTCGCGGTAAGCCCTATCATGCGCGCGTCGAAGTATTCGATGACCTCGGCGAAACGACGGAAGATGGACCGATGCGCTTCGTCGAATACGATGAGATCGAAAAACGCCGGATTGAATTTCTGAAAGCACAAGCTCAAGGTCTGCTCGGTGGCAACGAATAGGCGCTTTCCGGTATCGACTTTCCATGTGTAGATGCGGTCGCGCGGCTCGTTCGGCAGGTGAGCCTTGAAACCTCGGTTAGCGCCTGATCCACAAGCGCATCGCGGTCAGCCAGGAAAAGAACGTTTTGCGCCTGGTGTGCGCGAAGGAAGAGATCGATCAGCGCCATGGTGACGCGCGTTTTACCTGTACCGGTCGCCATTACCAGCAAGGCGCGACGCTTATTGGCGGCAAAAGCTTCGGCGACGCGGCGGATCGCCTCGTGCTGGTAGGGCCGCTCCACGATCGACGTGTTGATGGCCACGGCTTGCAGCGGCTGAGCATTCAGTCGCAGAAACAACAGGCGCTGCAGGTCTTGCGGCGAGAAGAATCCGGCTACTACGCGCGGATTGGCCTGGCCCACCTCCCAGAACCAGACTTGGCGGCCGTTCGTCATAAAGCCGAATGGCGCGTAAGCGTGTTTCTTCGCGATCTCGGTGACGTAGTGTCGCAGTTGCTCGTCGGCCTCGCGCGGGTGGCGGGAGCAGCGTTTTGCTTCGACGACTGCCAATACGTTGCCGATCGGGTCGTGCAGAACGTAGTCGGTTACGCCGTTCCACGGCTCCGCATCGTAACCATCGACGGGAACCTCAAAACCGACCTGGGTCCGATCATCGAGGTTCCATCCGGCGCTTCGCAGCGCCGGATCGATCAGGATGAACCGAGCTTGACCTTCGTTAAGGGACAGGGTGTCGCGGGGACCTGTCATGTGAGCCGATCGGAATCGATGCCGTTCTTTTTGCGCGACCGACGCGTCGCGATCCTTGTGGGGCGCACGGGCGGGTGCGCAGGCGGCATGTTGCCCTTTCGCTTGCGCGGTGGCAATGCGCTTTGGCCCTTCTGGTTGTCCAAGATCTGAGGCCCCGGCCCGCCAGCAGGAGAAGCTTACGTTTAAATACTGTAGTTCGATACCGCGCTAGTACATCAGCGCTATATCCATCATCCGTTCTGCTACGCACCCAAAGATGCCAGGCGCACGACCAATTTGCTCGCCTCCAATGCCACGCAGCGTCTGGTAAGCGCGCATGAGCGATTATGTCGCCAGTCGCCTGCGCATGATGAATTCGAGAGCAAGCCGCGCGCATTCGCGCGGCTTCGCGCCCGCGACGTGCCAGCCGTCGCACGGCAACACGGCGAGCTCAGAGTCACGAATGCGCTCCTGCCACGCGGTCGTTTCGGACAAAGGCCGCAGTTTTCCGTCATCGGCCGCGATCACGAGAGTGGGACTGCGAATCTGCGCGACATCCTCGCTGATATCGACCGTCGGCACCCAGCGCAAATAACTTTGCATCGTGGTGAGCGGGGTGCGCGCGGTGAGATCGACCCACCAGCGCAACGCCGCGTCCGAGAGCGTCGTGCCGAATCGTCCCGTCATACTCTCCTCCGCCCACTGGCGAACACCGCACTGCTCGACACGCTCGCGCCATTTCGCCGTGTCGCCGCCTCTCACCGCACCGCCGATGACGGTGAGTGTGCTCACGAGCTCCGGATTCTCGGCGGCGAGCTTCATCGCCATCCAGGAGCCGCTCTTCGCGCCGACGAGATGCACGGGCGAACCGCCCGCGGCATGTTCTATTACGCGCTTGAGGTCGCTCACAACGAGGTCCATGGACCACGCGAAAACCGCAGGCATCGGCGTGGAGCGGCCGAACCCGCGCACGTCGGGACGGATCACGCGCAAGTCGCCGCCGACGATCGGTATCCATTCCCGCCACGCCTCGGCGGATTCGCCGAAGCCGTGAACGAGCATGAGGCTCTCGGGATCGCCTCCCGGCGCAGTGTAGTTTTCGATGGTCAGAAATAGATCGACACCGGGCTCGACGGACAACAGTTGGGCGCTGCAGGATGAGTTCATGTGATCGCTGGCGGACGTGATGAGTGGGACGACGCGGGAGACTATACTCGACGGATCATCCGACACCACACTCGCACGAGGCCATTGCCATGACGCAGACGCGGCAGACTTCCGAAAACACTCGCGGGACTCGCCGACGCGTCTCGGCGCTCCTGCTGTTCGCCGCACTCATCCCTGCGGTCGCGACGGCCTATCCCACCAGGCCCGTGCGGCTGGTGGTTCCCTATCCACCGGGCGGTCCCGTCGACATCACGGCGCGCACCCTGGGGCCGGGCCTCTCGCAGGCGCTCGGCCAGCCCGTGGTCGTGGACAATCGCGCGGGCGCGGGCGGCATCCTCGCGACGACGCTGGTCTCGCAGGCCGTCGGCGACGGTCACACGATGCTGCTCGGCACGGTCACCAACGCGATCAATCCGGCGATGATCAGCAAGCTGCCGTTCGACATGCAGAGGGATTTCACGCCGGTCACCATGCTGGTCGTCATTACCAGCATTCTCGTCGTGCATCCCGCCGTGCCCGCGAAGTCAGTG
>CAZULX010000002.1:0-3352 GCA_964621335.1 uncultured Streptomycetaceae bacterium | reverse complement strand
CGTTACGCTTATAAGTCCCTGCTCGCATTTGCGCGCGAGCTCGCGACGAAGGCGGGCCTTCCGGAGAAGCGCGCTGCGGTGCTCTCGGAGGTCCTGCTCGAGGCGGATCTGATGGGTCATACCACCCACGGTCTCGCCCTGCTGCCCGGAACGCTGAAAAACATCGAGACCGGCGCGGTTCGCAAAGCGGGCGAGCCTGAGATCATTTCGGACAACGGCGCGGCGGTGGTGTGGGACGCGGCGAGCTTGCCGGGAACGTGGGTGCTGTCGAAGGCGGTCGACGAAGCGTGCCAACGGGCACAGTCAACGCCGGTCGTCACATACGTCATCCGCCGCGCGGCCAATATTGCCTGCCTCGGCGCGTATCTGCGCAAGGCGACCGATCAGGGGATGCTCATCTGGATCATGAATTCGGATCCGGCCATGCGAACGGTGGCGCCGGCGGGTTCCATCGATCCGCAGCTCGCACCCAATCCGCTGGCATTCGGCTATCCGACCGAGGGCGAGCCGGTGCTGATCGACATCAGCACTTCGCCCGTCGCCAACGGCTGGATCAGGCGCTGGTCCGCGGAAGGCACCAAATTGCCCGAGGCGTGGCTGCAGGACGCCGCGGGCACGCTGAGCGACGATCCGTCCACGCTCTTCGGCACGCCGGCGGGATCCATGTTGCCGCTCGGCGGGCTCGCCGCCGGTCACAAAGGCTTTGCGCTGGGGTTGATCGTCGAAGTGCTGACTGCCGGCCTGTCTGGCACCGGCCGCGCGAACCCGGAAGCCGGCAAGGGCGGAACTCCGGTGTACCTGCAGATCGTCAATCCCGAGTCGTTCTCGGGCACCGCGACGCTAAAGACCGAGGCGTCGTGGCTCGCCGATGCCTGCCGCCAGAGCCGGCCCCGTCCCGGAAGCGCAGCGGTTCGCATGCCGGGCGACACTGCCAACGCCTTGCGGGCGAAGCAGATACGCGGCGGCGTCGCGCTGCACCCGGGCATCATGCCGGAGCTCGCGAAGTGGGCGCAGAAATTCGAGCTCTCGCCGCCCGCCGCGCTGGCCTGATCGCGCTGGCCGCGCCTTCGGGAGAAGGATCATGACTGCCCACCCTGATCCAGCACGCGGATACGCGCTCGTTCCACGTGCGCACGTTTGCGTTCGATCCGGGCGGCCGCCTCATGGTGGCGGCGAGCATCAAACCGCTCGCGGTGCGCGAAGGATCGGAAGTGAAGACGGTGCCGGCCGCGCTCTCGGTGTTTCGCGTGGGTGCGGACGGCAAGCTGGATTTCGCCCGCAAGTACGACGTCGAGACAGACGGGAAGACCCAGTACTGGATGGGTATCGTCGGCCTCGGGCCCGCAGGCTAACCCGTGATCGCCACGCCCTGCTCGACCAGCCGCTCGATCTCCTCCGCGCCATAACCCGTCTCGGCCAGCACCTCGCGCGTGTGCTCTCCCATGCGCGGCGGCTGCAGCCGGAGGCGCGTCTTGCGCCCGTCCATTTCGAGCGGCAGGCCGGGAATCTTCGCGCGCTTTCCCGTCGGGAGCAGCGTATCGAGCATGCGGCCGTCGTGATTCAACTGCGGATCGTCGAAGAGGTCGCCGGGACGCGCGAGCGGACCGAACGGAATGTTGAGCTTCTCCAGCTTCGCGACGAGCGATGCGAACGGCTCCGCGGCGAACTTCGCGGTGACGACCGGCATGATCTTCTCTCTCGCGCGTGCGCGGAGGGGATTGGACGCGAGCGCCGGATCGGCGAGCAGCTCTTCCACGCCGAAACCGGTGCAGAACGCGCGCCAGTGATTGTCGCTCGTGATGCCGACGAAAACCGTTTTGCCGTCGGCCGTCTGGAACGGATCGTAGACCGCCCACGAGCTCGCTTTCTCGGGCATCGGCGGCGGCGCTTTGCCGGTCAGCGCCTCCTGCCCCATGTGCTGCGCGACGAGAAAAGCAGTCGACTCGAAGAGCGAGCTCTGCACGAGCTGGCCGCGGCCGGTGCGCTCGCGCTCGCGCAGCGCAGCCATGATGCCGAGCGCGCCGAACATGCCGCCCATGAGATCGACCACCGAAGAACCCGCGCGTAGCGGCCTTCCGCTCGGGCCCGTCATATACGCGAGGCCGCCCATGAACTGCACGATCTCGTCGAGGGCCGCGCGCTTTTCATACGGCCCGCTCAAGAAACCTTTGAGGCTGCAATAGACGAGGCGCGGATTCACTTTCGACAGCGCGCCGTAGCCGAGACCGAGGCGATCCATCGTGCCGGGCGCGAAATTCTCCAGCAGCGCGTCGGCCTGCGCGACCACCTTGTAGAAGACAGCCTTCCCGGTTTCGCTCTTCAAGTCGATGCAGAGGCTGCGCTTGTTGCGGTTGAACACGGGAAAGAGCGCCGAGCCGAAACCCACGTTGGCGCGCGTGCGGTCGCCTTCGGGCGGCTCGACCTTGATCACGTCCGCGCCGAGGTCGGCCAGCACCATCGAGCACGACGGCCCCATGACGGTATGGCCGAGTTCCAGGATGCGGATGCCCGAAAGCGGCAGCTCTGCCGCGGCTGGTGTTTCCGGCGTGCTCATGTCTTTTCCTCAGGAATCGGCCAAGTTTACTTGACCTAGATCAACCGGAAGCGGCGTTCCGGTTGAGGCGCGCGCAAGGCGCCCGTATCGTGCCCCAATGAGTAACGAGCTCCATCGCAGTTACGTGCTCTCCGAGGGGGTGAGCGCAGTGCGCGCGCCGGATCTTTCGGGTGGCCGCGCGCCCCCCATTCCGCGCAGCGCGAAAATCGAGCTCACCTCGCGCTGCGACATGCGCTGCTATTTCTGCGCTTCGGCGACGCGGCCTCGCGAGCACGCGGACATGGACCCCGCGCTTTACAGGCGGCTCGCCCGAGAGCTGCGCGCGCTCGGCGTCGAGCGGTTGGGTCTCTTCTACATCGGCGAGTCCATGCTCTACGAAGACCTGCCCGGTGCGATCCGCTATGCGAAGGAGGAATGCGGCTTCCCGTACGTATTTCTCACCACCAACGGATTGAGCGCGACGCCCGAGCGCCTGCGCGCGTGTTTCGAGGCGGGTCTGGACAGCCTCAAATTCGCGATCAACTGGTCCGCCGCGCAGTTCCAGGCGATCACCGGTGTGCCCGCGAGCGAGCTCGGCACCATCCTCTCCAACGTGAAACAGGCGCGCTCGATCCGCGACGACGTGGAATTCGAGAGCGGGCACCACTGCGCGCTCTACGCATCGAGCCTGCGCTACGACGAAGCCCAGCCGCATCGCATGCAGGGGCTCGTCGAAGAAATCGCACGATGCGTCGACCACCATTACTGGCTGCCGCTGCTGGGACATCCCGATTCCCCTCTCGAGCGCGAAGGCAGGCC
>CAZULX010000001.1:0-2596 GCA_964621335.1 uncultured Streptomycetaceae bacterium | reverse complement strand
CGGCGACGCGAGCGCGCTCGACCTGCCCGGCTATGGTGCTTTCGACACTCGCGCGGCGTGCGACATCGAGGAGATCGCGGAACGGATCGCAGCTTCCGCGCCCCGGCGCTGTTGCGTCGTCGGATGGTCGCTCGGTGCGCTGGCAGCGCTCGCGTGGGCGCGCTCGCGGCCCGAGCAGGTGCAGCGCCTGGCGTTGATCGCCGCGACGCCGTGTTTCGTTGAGCGCGAGGACTGGAGCGTTGCGATGGAGCGCACGGTTTTCGACGCGTTCGCGCAAACCCTCAGCCACGACCGCGCCGGCACCCTCGAGCGATTCGTGTCGCTGCAGGCGCAGGGAGACAGCAACGCGCGTGCGACGATGCACGCGCTGCGTGCGGCGCTACGCGCGGGCGCGGCACCGGGGATCGAAGTGCTGGAGAACGGCTTGCGCATCCTCCGCGAGACCGATCTGCGCGCGCATCTGCGCACCGTCGAGCAACCGGCGCTCATCGTGCATGGCGATCGCGATGGGCTGGTGCCGCGCGCCGCGGCCGAGCATCTCGCACGAGCGCTGCCTCACGCCGTACTCGCCGTCATCCCCGGCGCCGCACACGCGCCTTTCGTCTCGCAGCCCGAGCGCGTCGGCGGCCTCATCCGGGAGTTCTTCGATGAGCGATGATCTCGGCCTCGACAAGCGCGAAGTGCGCCGCGCGTTCGAGCATGCAGCGCCGAGCTACGACGCGGCAGCCGTGCTTCAGCACGAAGTGTGCGCGCGCATGCTCGAGCGGCTCGAGTACGTGAAGCACCGCCCGCGCGCGATCCTCGACGCCGGAAGCGGCACCGGCAACGCGATTCCGGCGCTCCTCGCGCGCTATCCGGGCGCTTTGATCGTCGCGCTCGATCTCGCGTTGGGCATGCTCGAGCGCGCGCGCGGTCGCGTGCGATGGTGGCAGGCCCTGCCGGGTTTGCGCCCGCTGCTGCACGCGGTGTGCGCCGATCTCGAGCGCGTGCCGCTCGCGCCCGAAAGCGTGGGCCTGGTGTGGTCCAATCTCGCGCTGCAATGGGTGAACGATCTTCCGCGCGCCTTCCTCGAGATGCAGCGCGTGCTCGCCCCCGGCGGCCTTCTCATGTTCAGCACGTTCGGGCCCGACACGCTGAAGGAGCTCCGGAGCGCCTACGAAGGCACCGACGGCCGCACCCACGTCAACCGCTTCGTCGACATGCACGACATCGGCGACATGCTGGTGGCTGCGGGCTACGCCGACCCGGTAATGGACATGGAGAAAATCACGTTGACCTACGCCGACGTACGCGCGCTCATGCGCGACCTGAAAGTGATCGGCGCGCACAACGCGACGCGCGGGCGCCCGGACGCGCTTTCGGGAAAATCGCTGCTGCAGGCGGTCGAGCGCAACTACGAAGCGTTCCGGCGCGAAGGGAGACTTCCGGCCACTTTCGAAGTCGTCTACGGTCACGCGTGGAAACCCGAAGCGCGAGTGAGCCCGACCGGACACCGCGTGATCGAAGTCAAGGCAGCGTAGATGGCGAGTCACCAGTCACCGGTCACCAGTCACGGTTTTTTCGTGACCGGGACCGACACCGGCGTGGGCAAGACGCTGGTTGCGTGCGCGCTCCTTCGCGCGTACTCAGCCCGGGGCCTGCGCGCGATCGGCATGAAGCCGGTCGCCGCCGGCGCGCGGCTGGAAGCCGGCCGTCTCGTCAACGACGACGTGACGGCGCTCACTGCCGCAGGCAACGTGAGCGCAGCGGTCGATCTCGTGAGCCCCTACTGTTTTACGCCCGCGATCGCCCCGCACATCGCCGCCGCCCGGGCCGGCGTCACGATCGAGCTCGGTCGCGTGAGCCGTGCGTATCGCGCGCTGGCGGGCCTCGCCGATCGCGTCGTCGTCGAAGGCGCCGGCGGCTTTCGCGTGCCGCTTTCAAGCGATCGCGACATGGCAGACCTCGCCGTCGAGCTCGCGCTTCCGGTCGTCATGGTGGTCGGGATGCGGCTCGGCTGCCTCAACCACGCGCTCCTTACGGCGGATGCGGTGCGCGCGGCCGGCCTGCCGCTGCACGCGTGGGTCGCGAATCATGTGATTCCCGGGATGGCATACGCGGACGAAAACTTGGCCGCCCTCGATGAACGTCTCGGCGCACCGCTCCTGGCGCGAATCGCTTACCACGCAAACGCGGATGCCGCGCTGATTGCGTGCGATCTGAAGGGCGATCTACTGCAATAAACGAGCGCGCGCCCGAGCGTCGTGGCAGGGATGTGCCGCCGTTCATTTCGCCCCGCGGCCGAATTGCACCGGCTGGTCGGCCTGTGATAAATTCCGTGCGTTTAAATGAGCTAGTACGACGATGGATCGCATCGCCCGAGGGGAAACGGCAGAGTACGTTTACATCGCCCGCCGCAACAACTCCCTCTCCTCCTCCGGCCGACAGCTCGTCTTCGGTTTCACATTCATCGTGTCGCTGGGAATCGCGGCCGCGTTTACTCTCTTTTTCGGTGCATGGCCGATCCTGCCGTTCGCCGGGATCGAGATGGGGGTGTTGTTTTGTGCGCTTCGTTATCTCGATCGCCACGCTGCCGATTACGAGCGCATCACCATAC